>DAOTCE010000009.1 GCA_035452965.1 Candidatus Paceibacterota bacterium
TCATCTGGTCGGGGGTGCGGGCCTCGCGGAGGGGAACTACCTTGTAAACGTAGGGCGAGGGGGCGAAGCGGAAGGGTTTGACGATTTTGTCCAGACCCGGCAGAGGAGGCTGGAGGCTCGGGTTACCCGGTTCCGTGCCACGCTGATGACTGGGAGTGTTTAGGAGGTCCTCTCGTAAAGTTGTTGTGTTTTTCATGGCGTTTTTTTGTGCTCCGCTGCCCGGTCGGTTTTATCGGTCCTCACAAGTCAGGCCAGACGACGGGAGGCGGCCAGCGGGCGTAGGCTTCAGAGGGCACCGCGACCGGCCCCTCCCTGAAGGCTGGCCGTGAGGACCGATAAAGCCGGCCGGAGCAGCGGGGGTTTCGGGGGCACTACAAAAAAGCGCCTGAAAAAACACACTGACCGGGGAGGAGGGGCCGCCGCTTCGCGGCGGAAATCCGAAGTTCGAAGGCCGAAGGACGAAGGACGCTTAGGCTATGCCTCTCTCCAGCTGATGGTGAGAGGCTGTTTGCGGGGGTGCTTGCCGTCGTTGGCCAGGGCGCCAGCCCTGGGCGACGTGGGCGAGCGCGGGGGGCCGCCGGAGGCGGGATTCTTAGCCGGTCTTACGTGGCTTGCGACGCGCGGGGCTGCGCCGCGCCGTTGGTCTCGGCGCGGGTTTCCTGGCTTTGGGGGCCTGGCCTGAGAAATCGAATTCGACTTGGCGGTCGTCGTCCAGCCAGTGCTGGAACAGGACCTTGACCGTAGCCTTATCCGCGAGTTCGGGTGTCAGGGGCTGCGGCGGTTCGTCGGGCAGATTCAGGAGCGCAAAGGCGAAGACAGGGCGATGGAACCATTTGCGGAACTTGAGGCGGACGATGCGGTTCCAGAGCAGGTTTTCATAGCCACCCATGCTGAAGGAGGCGATGAGCCCGCACTTGTACCCCGTGATTTGCGGAAGGTGAAGGAAGAAGCCGACCGCGTTGAAACCCTTGGGGCCTTTCTTGGTGCGGTCGCGCTCGCCGACGGTGATCTGGGTAGAAGCGATGGTTCCCTTGCCTTTGGTGTGGAAATTGGTGCAAGCCATGAGGCTGAACTCCGGGGGGAGCAGGTTGGCCGTTTCCGGTTTAAGGGTGACGAAATAGCGGCAGAGGTGTTTGAAGAAGCGGCGCAGGTCTTTGTGGATGGCCTTTTCGAGGTGGTCGTCGCTGCGTTCGATTCGTCGCCAGTCTTTGTCTTTGCCGAGGACATCGTCGAGGGGCGGACGGGTAGTGGAAACCACGAGGTCGCCCGGCTCCAGGAAGGTGAAATGGCGGGCCGACAAGCGGTGACGGGGATAATTGTGGATGAAGGTGCCGTGGCGGTAGCCCTCGGCATAGAGGGGGTCTATCAGCTCGTCGAAGGCGGCGCCGTCGCGGCTGTGATGTAACCTGGGTTTGCCTTCCCTCGGCGGATTGGTGTAACCGAAACGATAGAATCTGTGGCTCATACGCGTGTCTCTGAGTCGCCAAAGATTTTAGGCGAACGCGGAAAGCATACCAGATGTTTGCCGGCCGGGCCTGAAAAAATTGTTTGGGGTTACCGCCGGAATGAACATTCCGACAGAATGACGATACCGCGGGGATGACGCTGCCAGGGGGACGGCGTTCTGTCGGGAAGGGCGTTTGAGCGGTAAGCGGGTTCCGAAGACGTAAGCGGTTTTGGGGTTCTGTGATAAAAAGGACGCGCAGATTGTGAAAGCGTCCTCGCGTAAGCCACCGGAATCTGTCAGAGGACTCGCGCAGTGCGCGAGCTGTGTCGGGGCTTATGGGCGGGCGGGGAATGGTGACCGGCGGTCGGTGACGAGCGATCAGACATCGGGCGTCGGCGAACAAGGTTCAGAGGACAGAGTTCAGGAGGATGGGAAGAGCAAGGGAGGGGGGAGGTTGATGTTCAGCGGCTGATGGAATGAATGTCGCTCCCTTCAACGGGGAACCAGTGGAGCCACTGCTGGCCACGGCGGAACAGGTGAAGGCCATTGCCGGGGCGGTGGGAGGCGGGCGAAAGCTCAAGGGCGCGCTGTTGTTCTTCGAGTGCGAAGAGGACGGTGGGGGCGTGGCGGCGGCGGTGAGGCGCATCGAACGGAAGCTTGATGTAGTGGCCGAGCGCACGGAGGCGGCCGGGAGGGCGGGCGTGTTGAGCGACAAGACAGCGGAACAGATTTTCGAATTGATGAGGCGATTGGAGACTGATCCGAAGAAGAAAAAGGCACAGTTACTGACGGTGTTCCGGATCACAGTTTTAGACGGTCGGACGCAAAGGGAGGCGGCGGCCATTTGCGAGTGCAAGGAGTCGCTGGTGTCGCGGCGCGTGGCGGAGCTTGAGGAGCGATTCGGGATGTCCGTCGAGCAGCTTCGTTATTACGCCTCCAAGGTTTTGGATCTGGAGTCGGCGGCGAAGGGGGGACGCAGCAGGAAAAAGAAACAGGGGGCGCGCCCGGACGCGGATGAGGCGGAACCGGCCGAGGGGGATGATTTCGGGGGTGGGGAGGAGGAGGTGTGAAGTTGTCGTGAAGTATTCACAGTCGAGAAGCGCCCGTGTTTACGGGCGCTTTTGCATTTTTGGGGTCTCGCATCGTGAAGTTTTTCCACTTGGCAGGAGCACTCGCATGTGGCGGGCGCCCGAAGAAGACGAAAACGGTGAAGACAACAGTGAACGAATCGAGAGCGGTGCGGACGGCGCGGCGGCGGCGGCGCTGGACGCAGCTTGAACTGGCCCGGCGAGTGGGGTGCTCGGAGTCGCAGATCGCGAAGATCGAGACGGGGCGGGTGACGGAGGTTGCGCCCTGGCTGAAAGAGGGGATCGCGCGGGAGTTGGGAATCGCGACCTGGGAGGTGGGCCAGTGAGAAGCCCGAAATCCGAAATCCGAAATCCGAAGCCGAACGAGCGGCTGAAACGGTTTCTCGAGGCAGCACCGATAGACGACAACGGCGGCTTCGAACCGTTCATTACGAAGCCGGTGGTCGCGGAGCGGATGGATGTCGAGGTGCGGACGGTGTCGCGGCTGATGCGGCGGGGGGTGTTGCGGTATTACAAGCTGGGGCCGATGGTGAGGTTTAAGTGGAGCGAGGTGGAGGAGGACATGCGGGCGCATTTCCGTGTGTGCTCCGATTCGAGAGGAGGACGCGCGTGAAGACGTTGATTGCGGTTGATCCGGGGCTTTCGGGCGGGGTGGCGGTGAGCGCGTTCGGAGTGGCCGGGTGCCGGCCCATGCCGGCAACCGGTGGTGACCTGGTTGCCTTGCTGCGAGGTATCAAGGTGTCGTCGGACAAGTCGGGCGTGGAGACCATCTGCGTGATGGAGGCCACGAGTGGGTACGTCGGGCGAGCCCAGCCGGCGTCGGCCGCATACCGCTTTGGCGAGAATGCCGGGTTTCTCAAGGGCGTGGTCCAGGCGCTCGGAATGAGGCTGGTGATGGTGCGCCCGCAGGTTTGGCAGAAGAGCTTCGGCCTGGGCACCGCGTCGGCGTGCGCGTCGAAGACGATCTGGAAGAACAAGCTCAAGGCGGAGGCGCAACGGCGATTCCCACACTTGGAGGTCACGCTCAAAACGTCTGATGCGCTGCTGATCCTGGAGTACGCGCTGGGGAGGGGATTTAACCACACGGATGGACACGGATTTTGGGGGCGGCGCGCTCGGCGAGCGACGCCCTACCAAGAACAAACAACAACAAAGCAACACACAAATGAAACACATCGTATTCGACATTGAAACCATTCCGCAGGACGAGGCGAAGCTGCTGGCGCTCGCGCCAGAGTTCACCGCGCCGGCGAATTTGAAGGACCCCGCAAAGATTGAAGCAGCCATTGCGCGCAAGAAGGCCGATTACCTGGCCGATGCGGCGCTGAATTGGAAGACGGCGGAGATCGTGCTGATCGGCGCGGGGGATGACACGGGAATTCAGTCGTTCACCGCCGGCACTGAGAAGGACCTCGTGGGTGAATTCCTGATGCTGTTGGAGGGAGCGCTGATGGATGGCGTGGTCGTGGGCGGGCACAACGTGAAGGGATTCGACCTGCCGATGCTGGTGAACCGGGCTCGCGTGCACGGGTTGAAGACGCCGGGCTCGGTATTGCAGTTCTGGCGGGGGCGGCCGACCTGGCACGAGTCGGTGTTCGACACGCTGGAGCTGTTGTCGTTCGGGCGGTCGTTCGAGGGCAACGGTGTCGAGGATGTCGCGCGGGTGTTGGGGCTGCCCCCGAAGCTCGGTAATGGCCGGGACTTTCCATTGCTGTGGCGGGCGGATCGCGAGGGGGCCGTGGCCTACAACCGGCGCGACGTGGAAATCGAAATCGAAATCGCCCGCATCTGCGGGTGCATCTAGGGGGAAAACCTGAAACGCGGAAATGCTGAAAGCTGAAACCAAAATGAACACGAACGAAATCAGGATTGAGAAAGGTGTCCCGCTGCCGCCGAAGAAGCCTACTGGCAACCGCCGCGGCCGCTGGGTCGATGTTGTCCGGAAGATGGAGATCGGAGACAGCGTGTTGTTACCCGGACACGCGATGACTTCGATTTATGCGGCGTGCAAACGGAACGGGTGGAAGGTGCGGGTTCAAGTTCAGCCCGATAATCCCAGGCTGCGGCTGTGGCGCGTAGCGATGGAGGGCCAGATATGACGAGATCTGAATCGATCACTCACCTGGCCGCGGCGCTGGCGATGGCGCAGGCAGAAATGCCGGTGGCGGTCTTTGATGCGACCAACCCGTTCCTGAAGAGCAAATACGCATCGCTCGGGTCGGTGATCCAAGCGAGCCGGCCGATTCTGGCGAAGCACAAGCTGAGCCTGATGCAGTTCCCGATCAGCGGTGGCGGCGCCACTGGCCAGGGTTCAGGGGAATACATCGGCGTGGAGTCGGTGCTCACGCACGAGTCGGGTGAATTTGTGTCGGAGCGCGTAGTGATTCCGCTCACGGAGGAAAAGGGCAAGACGCGGGTGCAGTGCGCGGGGAGCACGCTGACTTACCTCCGCCGCTACTCGTGGGCGGCGATTCTGGGCATGTATTCCGACGAGGACTCGGACGGTGGGTCGCCCGTGCAGGCGTTCGCGCCGAAAGGGGCGCCGATGTTGCCGCCGCCGCCGATGAAGTCGTTCCAGAACAACTGAGGAGTGCCACCACGGATGAACACAGATGAACACGGATTTTTGGGGGGCACGTCTGCTCCCCGGTAGAAAACAAACAAACAACGAAAGGACAGTTATGGAAGTACCGCAGGAAGGAAAATACGTCTGCAAGCTGAATGGCCAGTTGGTCATTTACGAGGCCTCCACCGGATCACTGTGCGGCGCCGTGCCGTGCGTGATGGTGGGGTCGGCGACCCCTGCCTATGAGGGGTTCACCTTCAAGCACACGCTGGTGCTGGTGAAGGCGGACGGAACGATCCAGACCAAAACGACGGACACGCTGCGCGCGGTGTTCGGTTGGGATGGGCTGGACCCGTTCTGGTTGATGGACAACTCGGAGGACGGCGGGCCGATGCGTTCGGTCGAGTTCGAGATCGTGGGCGGGCCGGAGACAGGGGACAAGGGGGGGGTCTATTTCAAGAGCCAGTGGCTCAACCCGCTGGGTGGGGGGATGAGGACGCCCGTGGCGGCTGATCGGCGGTCCGTACTGGCGAAGTACGGAACGAAGTTCCAAGCGCTCGCCGGTGTGTCAGCTCCGGTCGCGCAACGAGCGGCGGTTCCGACGGCCGCGCCGAGGATCCCCGCTGTTCCGAGGTCTGCGCCGGTTGCTCCACCGCAGGGTGCGAAGGCCACGATGGAAGAAGCGTGGGCGGCGCTGAATGAGGCGCAGACCGGAAAGCCGGCCGAGGCAATCGAGAAGGTGTGGTTCGACACGATTGCGCGGCTGTTCCCGAACAAGAGCAACACGGACCTGAAGCCGCACGAGTGGGGGAAGCTCAAGGCGGAGTTCGAAGACAACATCCCGATGTAGGAGGCGAAAACGGAAAGCAGAAAGCTGAACTACGAAATGAAAAGAGAGCAACAACTGTGTGAAGAGAGAACTGCGCAAGGCCTGGACAAGGTCGCGCGCTACAACTTGAGCGTCCGCAATGCGCCGGGGGAGTTCTTGATGATCCCCAAGACGGAGCTGGAGGTGGACTGGGCCTACCAGCGCAACAAAATCAACCAGCGGCGCGTGGATACCTTGACTCGCACGTGGGATTGGATCGCCTGCGGGTGCCTGGTCGTGGCGCTGCGCGACGACAACAAGTGGTTCGTCGTGGACGGCCAGCACCGGAAACTCGCCGCCGACCAGCGTTCGGACATCCGGGAACTGCCGTGCCTGGTGTTCGAGACGGCGAACCGGCGCGAGGAGGCGCAGAGCTTCCTGGCTATCAACCAGGGCCGCGTGGGGGTCGGCAGCCTCGACCGGTACCGCGCCCAACTGCTCTCCGGCGACAAGACCGCGTATGCGGTGGAGTCCATGCTGAAGAGCACGGGGCATCGGGCTGGGGACAAGCCTTCGGCGCGGACGGTGTCTTGCGTGCAGTGCCTGTACAACCTGGCGAACGAGGACCGGGCTCGGTTCGAGCGGCTGTGGCCGTTGTTGGCGGAGCTGCATCCGGACGGGCCGATGACCGACGCGGTGATCCGGGGCCTGTGGACCGTGGACAAGTGGCTCGGCGAACGAAGCGTCACGGAGCCGCCGTATCGGGAGAAGCTGCTGGTGATCGGGGGCAACGGGTTGAACCACGAAATCCGGCGCGAAATGGCGGTGATCGGGCAAGGCGGCTCGCGCGTGTGCGCGTGCGCCATTGCGAAATACCTGAACAAGCAACGGATGCCGGCGCATCTGAAAATCCGATTGAGCTGACCTATGAAGAATCACGAATTGGTAGTCAGGATCCGGGACGATGAACGGCTGGTGCTGTTGGAAAAGGTGATCACAAGGGGCCAGAAGACCTTTGTGGAGGTGGGATTGGCGCTGGCGGAAATCCGGGATATGAGGCTTTACAAGAGGGAATACGCGAGTTTCCGCGAGTACTGCCAGAAGAAGTGGGGGTGGACGAAGCAGCATGCATACCGGCTGATCGAGGCTGCGCCGATCGCAAAAGGTCACCAATTGGTGACCTCTGAGGGGGCAGCGCGGGAACTGGCCAAGGCGGCACCCGAGCAGCGTGCGGGGGTCGTCCAAGCGGTGGTGGACTCGGGTAGGCCGGTGACGGCGAAGGAGATCAGGCGGCATCTGCCCCCGCCGCCAATGCAGCCTAGCGGCGGGCGGGGGACCGGGAACCCTGCCTTGCCGCCGCCGCCGCCCGGGCAGGTTCTGGATGCGACAGGCTGGCCGATTCCGACGCAGTTGATACCCCTGTGGCAGCGGGCGGACGAAGTGCAGGAGTTGCTGACGATCCTGAGCCGGGTCAAGGGGGCGTTGCGGTCCGCGCAGGAGAAGCGGGATATGCTGTTCGCGGAGGTCAACTTCTCGTCGGCGCTGTCGCAACTGGATCAGGCCTGGACGGACGTGAAGACGGCGAAGCCGTTTGCCGTGTGCCCGAGCTGCCAGGGCCAGGTGCCGGAAAACTGCACGCTATGCCGGGGGCGGGGGCTGCTTTCCGAATACCGGTGGAGCACCTGCGTGACGCGCGAGCATAAGGAGTTCCGGGCCAAGGGGAAAAAGGCGACCACGGAGTGCGGGCCGCACCTGCCATCACGCAGATGAACACGGATCGAAACATGATCCTGCGCCCTTATCAATCCGCGGCGTCGGACGCCATTTTCAAGGAATGGCAGGACAACGACTCGACGTTAGTCGTGATGCCGACCGGCGGCGGCAAGACGATCCTGTTTGCCGATGTCATCCGGCGCGTGTTTCCGCGCCGGGCGTTGGTGATCGCCCATCGCGAGGAACTGATTTTCCAGGCACGGGACAAGATCGAGCGCGTCACTGGGCTCAAGGCCGACGTGGAGATGGGCGAATACCGGGCCGAGGGCGGGTTGTTTGGGATGGCGCGGGTGGTCGTCTCGACGATCCAGACGCAATGCTCCGGCGGGGACGGGGGCGGGCGAATGTCCAAGTTCGACCCGTCCCAGTTCGGCCTGCTGATCATTGATGAGGCGCACCACGCGACGTCGCCCAGTTATCGGCGGGTCATCGACTACTACCGCAGCAACCAGGCGCTGAAGGTCCTCGGTGTTACGGCGACGCCTGACCGCGCCGATGAGGAGGCGCTGGGGCAGGTCTTTCAGTCGGTGGCGTTCGACTATGAAGTGTTGGACGCCATACACGACGGCTGGTTGGTGCCAATCGAGCAGCAAATGGTGCATGTCGAGGGGCTGGATTACTCCAGCATCCGCACTACCGCCGGCGACCTGAACGGCGGCGACCTGGCCGCGGTATTGGAGGCGGAGAAGAACCTGCAGCAAATGGCGTCGGCGTCGGTAACGATCATCGGGGGGCGGCGGGCGCTGGTTTTTACGGCGAGCGTGAAGGCGGCGGAGATGACGGCGGAGATCTTCAACCGGCATCGAGAGGGGATGGCGGCGTGGGTGTGCGGGGAAACCGACCGTGAGGAGCGCCGGCGCACGCTGGCGGAGTTCGCGGCGGGGAAACGGCAGGTGGTGTGCAACTGCGGCGTGCTGACTGAGGGTTTCGATGATCCGGGCGTGGAGGTCGTGATCATGGGGCGGCCGACGAAGAGCCGGTCGCTGTATTCGCAGATGGTGGGCCGCTCGACACGCCCGTTGCCGGGGGTGGTGGACGGGCCGGAGACGCCGGAGGCGCGGAAGGCGGCCATCGCCGCGAGCGGCAAGCCCTCCTGCCTGGTGGTGGATTTCGTAGGCAACGCCGGCAAGCACAAGCTGGTCACCAGCGCCGACATCCTGGGTGGCAAGGTGAGTGAGGAGGCGATGGAGCGGGCCGTGGAACGGGTCCGGGCCGCAGGGGGCCCGGTGAACATGACCGAGGCGCTGGACGAAGCCGAGGCCGAGCTGCGTGAGCGGAGGCGGCTTGCGGAGGCCGCGCGCCGGGCGAAGCTGGTGGCGACGGCGCGGTTCACGACGCAGTCGGTGGACCCGTTTGACGTGCTGTCGCTGGAGCCCGTGCGAGCGCGGGGCTGGGACCGGGGCCGGCAGCTCAGCGAGAAGCAGCGGGCGCTGCTGGCGAAGCAGGGGATCAACCCGGATCGGGTGTCGTACGTGGAGGGCCGGCAGCTCATCTCGGAGATCTTCCGGCGCTGGGACGGGAAGCTGTGCTCGTTCAAGCAGGCCAAGGTGCTCCGCAAGTACGGCTACGATGCCGAGGTCAGCTTTGCGGAGGCGTCAGCCATCATTGATGGGCTAGCCCGCAATGGCTGGCGGCGAGTGCCGGAGCCGGCGGTGGCACCGGAGAAGGGAAGCCCGGCATGGAACTGAGAGGTGATGCGTGATGGAGGAGAAGATGAGGCGTGAGCTGTTCGGAATTCGGAGAGTGAGCCCGGAAGGGTTCGAGTCAGTAACGATGGTGGCTCGTGGGGACGACGGGAGTTTCTGGATGGAGCCGGAGTACCTGGAGTTGCGGCCAGCCGAGGTGGAAGCCCTGCGGCGGAGGGATGCGTCGAAGGTGGAGCGAGAGCCGAGAACGGGCAGGCTGTTTGTGGAGATGAGCGCCCTGTTGCAGCATGTCTGCCCGGAGGAAAGGCGCATCGAGCTCTACCTGATCGCCAGCGAACACCTCGGGATTGTGGGGCAGAGCTTCCCGGGAAAGTGGGACTTGCTGTGAGCGTGGGGAAACAGAGGTTGCTATGAACTTTCGGCGCGTCAGCAAAGGTAGTCCGTGCCCGCAATGCGGCAAGCCCGACTGGTGCACCGTAGGTGACTACGGCGTCGTGTGCATGCGGGTGCGATCCGAGCGGCCCGTGAAGAACGGCGGCTGGTTCCATCCGTTCGACGCCGCCCGCGGGCGACCCGTGCCGCCTCCGCCGAGGCAGCGACCGCCGGGGATCAACGCCACGGCGATGCACCGCGCCTGGCTGGCCCACACGACTCCGGAGGCGCTGGCAGTGTTCGCCGCATCGCTCGGCGTGTGCGCGCGCTCGTTGGCGGCGGTGGGCGCGGCCTGGGCGGCCCCGTACGCGGCGTGGGCGTTTCCGATGTGCGACGGCTACGGGAACGTGGTCGGCATCCGGCTGCGCAACGAGCGCGGCAAATTCGCCGTGCGGGGCAGCCGGCAGGGCATATTCACGACCACGGACCATGGACCACAGACCACAGAACCCCAGAAGACGCTGTTCGTCTGCGAGGGCCCCACCGACACCGCCGCCGCGCTTGACCTGGGCTTGTTCGCTGTCGGCCGGCCCAACTGCTGTTGCGGCGGCCTTGAGGTCCGCACCTACGCGCGCCGGCACCAGTGCGCCACGGCGGTCGTCGTCTCTGACAATGACAAGCCGGGCCTCGATGGCGCTCGCCGCGTCGGTCGCGAGCTGTTGTTGCCCTACGCCATCTACGTGCCCCCGGCGAAGGACCTCCGGGAATTTGTCCGGCTCGGTGGAACCCGGGCCATGATCGAAACCACACTGAAAGGAACTGTTTGGAACCAATGAAAAAACCATCCGCGTATCTGCCGCTGTACGGCAATGACTTCTTCGAGGCCATCGCGGGGTATTCCGATGCCGTCGGCATGGGGTATCTCCGCGCGATTTGGCACTACTGGAACCACACGGGTTGCACCGGGCTGCCTGATGACGACGAATACCTGCGCCGCGTCTGCGCCTGCGAGGGGGCCCACTGGGCTCGGACCAAGGGGATCATCTTCGACAACCGGTATCATTTCCGGCTGGAGGAGGGTGTCTGGCATCAGCCGCGTTGTCGGGAGGAGTGGGAGAAATCCAAGCAGGTGTTCGAGCAGCGATCCGCGGCTGGCAGGGCTGCGGCGATGAAGCGATGGGACAGGGAGTGAGGCCATGCGAGCGACGTGCTTGTACCCGGAGTTGGCGGAGAAGCTCGAGGGCCTTGGGCGGCGCGGCCAAGTGCTGATGGGTATTTGGGCCGGCAAGGGGACGAAGGAGATCGCGGCAGAGATGGGTATCAGCCCGAAGACGGTGGAATACCATCGGGCGCGGCTGTACGGGGTCTTCGGGGTGAATGACCTGGTGAGCCTGTGCCGGCGGGCGATAGCGGTGGGGTTGATCAATCCGGGGTCGGAGGAAGGGATGCCGGAGGCAGTGCGTGACGCATCGCGGACGCATTGCTCGCGCATATGCGAAGCGACGCGGAGCGAGGCGAGTCGGCCAGCGCTGCGGGCGCGAGGACGGAGCGAGCATGCGAGAAATCGAGCAATTTGAAAAGGCGGATGCCGGGGGCAATGCCTGACGCAATGCGCGAGGCATTGCCTGACGTATGCCATTCAGAATCAGAATCAGAATCAGAATCAGATAAGAGACATAGGTAAGAAAGGTATTAAGGTATGAGTGTAGAAGGTAGAGAAGGTACTGAGGGAACAAGGATACCAGCAGATAGTCCTAAGGGACGGCTGCTTCGGTTTTTGTTTTGTGCGCCGCCGCTCGGGCCGGTGCCGGCTCGTCCTGGCGGATTCGCCGCCCGGCTGGCGCGGTGGCCTGTGGACCTGGTCACACACCTCGGGATGGTCCGCTCCAACGCCTACTATGCCGCCGGGTGCCCAGTGGAACTCTGTGACCATGCAGCGGCCCGGGACCTGTGGCGCGTGATATACCGGGACGCAATCGCGGAGGAGGGAGTATGCCGATGATCTTCGAGAGGCAGCCGCGGGAGAGCGCAAAGGCGTTCGCCGCGTTCCAGGAGTATCTCGCGATGGGGCCGGAGCGGTCGCTGGCGGCCGTCGGGGCGAAGCTCGGCAAGAGCAAGGTGATGATGGAGAAGTGGTCGGGCAAGTTCGACTGGCCGGCGCGCGTAGCGGCGCACGGCGCCCACCTGGCTCTGGTCGAGCGCGAGGCCGCCGAGGCCGTGGCGCGAGCCAAGGGGGTGGATTGGGCGGAGCGGTATCTGGAACTCCGGGAATCGGAGTGGAGGGCGCGGAAGGAGCTGGTGGACTTGGCGTGGGAAGTGATCCGGCGCTGGCGAAGCAAGGGGGAGCGGTGCGGCAGCCTGGAGGGGCTGGCGCGCCTGCTGGACCTGATGAGCACGCTCGGGCGACGAGCCTGCGAAGTCGCAACCGAGCGGAAGGAAGTGAGTGGGCCGGACGGTGGGCCGATCCGCGTGGAGATCGAGGCGGCGCTGGACAAGATCTACGGCAAGCCGATACCGGGGGAGGTCATTGAAGTGGAGAGTGCGGAATGCGGAGCGCGGAATGGCGGGGCCTCCTCTCTCCAACTCTCTCCTCCAGAGGAGGAGAGAGGGAGTGGCAGTGAAGCGGAGGCGAAGCGATGACGGCGCTGGAGCGGTACCTGGCGATGGGGCAGCGGGCGGGGTGCCCGCGGGACCAGATGCGGAACTTTGCGCGGATTGACGTGATCCTGCAGGAGCGGCAGCTCGCCGCCTCGGCGGCGGCGCGGCTCTGTGACCAAGCCGACGGGCCGACGGCAGTCGGCTACGGCGGCGCGCGGGGAGGCGGCAAGAGCCACTGGCTCTTGGCGCAGATGGGCGCGGACGACTGCCAGCGGGTGCCGGGGCTGAAGTGCCTCCTGCTGCGAAAGGTGGGGAAGGCGAACCTGGAGCACTTCGAGGATCTGAGGCGCCGGCTCTTCGTGGGGCTCAAGCACGAGTTCTCAGCCTACCGGGGTGTGCTGACCTTCGGGAATGGCTCGCGGATCATTGCGGGCCACTTCCAGGCGGAGAAGGACATAGACGCCTACCTGGGGCTCGAATACGACGTGATCGGGATTGAGGAGGCAACGACACTGTCGAGCCGGAAGCACACGGACATCTCGACGTGCTGTCGGACCAGCAAGTCGAACTGGCGGCCGAGAATCTACTCGACCTCCAATCCCGGAGGGATTGGGCATGCCTGGTATCGGACCAAGTTCATCGTGCCATTTCAGGAAAAGCGCGAAACTGAAACAAGGTTCCTGCCGGCGAGGGTGACGGACAACGCGTACAACAACCCGGAGTATCGGAAGGTTCTGGAATCCCTGCACGGCTGGCAGAGGCGGGCTTGGCTGGATGGGGATTGGGACCTGGCTGCGGGGCAGTTCTTCACGACCTTCAGGCGTGAGGTGCACGTCATCCCGGACTTCGATGAGACCCGAGCCCGCGAGTGGTTTGCGGCGCTGGACTACGGGTTTGCCCACTATACCGTGGTGCTGCTCGGGTGCACGGATGGTGATGGCAATGTGTTCGTGGTGGACGAACACGCCGAGCGCATGTGGCTGCCTCAGCGGCATGCCGAGGCGGTCCGCGCGATGGTGGGCCGGCATCGAGTAGGCGGCAGGGCGCTGGAGCTTGGTGACCTGCGCCGCATCGTGGCTGGAACCGATGTTTTCAGCCGGCAGAGCGATGGGACCACCATCGCGGGGCAATATGCCCGGGAGGGGATAACGCTGAAACCTGCGAACATGGACCGGGTAAATGGTTGGGCGGAAGTATTGCAAAGGTTGGGTGATGTGGAGGCGGGTGTTCGAGCGCGAATGTTTATCCACCAGCGATGCGCGCGACTGGCTGAGACCTTGCCGGCGATGCAGCATGACCCGAATCGGCCCGAAGATGTGCTGAAAGTGGATGCCGACGAGGATGGGGTCGGCGGCGACGATGCGGCCGATGCACTCCGCTACCTGGTCGCGACGAAGTCGCGAACAGTGGCACAGCGGAAGCTGCGCGGGCTCTGAGCGCGGCCCCCTGGGATGGAGGGGGCCAGCGCTCTCCCGGGGGTGGGTGGGCTGCGACCCCGCGTGACTGACTTCTCCAGCGGAGTGAGGGGTGTGGCGTGAAGGATGCGGGAGCGACTGGCGCGCGCACTGCCACCGGCCGGGGGGGAAAGGGCCGGTGAAAGCAGTGAGCGTGACAGGCGCGGACAGGCTTCCGGCCACAAGACGCTGTTATCTTTAGTGCACCGGGCCGCCGAAGGTCCCCTGTGTGGCGCCCGCGGCAGGGGACTTGCGATGAGGCGGCGGGGACCCGTTTGCCGAGGGGCTCCCGCGTCAGCGGGATACGGCAACGGGGCGGCACTACAGATAACAGCTCTTGTGGCTGGAGCCGGAAGCATCCTTCATGACACACCCCGAACGAAGCGTAGCACCACTGGCGGGGTCGCGGTTCGTGGGGGGCGCGGGGGTCGCGCTGTTCTGGCTTCTGCGGCGGCGGAACGAAGCGATGGCGGGCGTCGGCTGAGGGGATAGGGAGCCGTCGCCCGCTGCGCGTAGTGGAGCCGGCGCAGAGGCCAGACTGACTTTGCCTCAAGCGCCAGTCTGCCAGCTTTCAGCATTAGCTTGCGGTGCTGATAGCTGGCAGTCTGGCGCGTTTCGTTTGGGTCGCGGGGGCACGCGCTATCCTCACTTCTGGGCGGGAGTGCGGAGCGCCTGGCCGTGGCTCAAGGGTTACAGGGTGAGCCTTTAGGCCAAGCGCTCCGCAGTCCCGGCCAGAGGTGAGGCTGACATTGGGGGCCAGCGCATGACCAGGCCGCAGCGGAGGCCAGCGAACTTGAGAGCGTTTCCGTAGCTAGGACTGGTGATGCGCTGGCCGGGGTTGGAGTCTGCGTTCTGGCGGTCTGAGTTTCCACGGGTGTCCAGGTGTAGGTTTTCAAAAACCCAGAGAGTTTTTGGTTTCCATGTGTTCCACACTCCTCCAGGGAGTGTGGCTGATTTGCTGTGGCGTGTTCGGTTCACGGGACGGGCGTTCGGTTGCACTGCGACTGTTTCGACGAATCCAGGCCGTTGGATCGCAGTGAAGACGTCCAAGTTTTACATGGGGGTTCTGAAAGAACCCCTGGTTGGATTGCACGAAGAGCGTTCGAGTTTTAGATGCTGTCTCCAAGACAGCATTGGAAGGAAGCGTAGAGTTATCACGGCGTTGAGAGGTGGCGTTGTGGTCGTAGTTGTGTCGGCCGTTATCGGAGGCGAACGGGAAGAAATGGGCTACTCAGCCGCCCACGGAGGACGCTGACGGCGCGCAGGCAACCAACCGGAAAGAACGAGCCACTGCCAAACGAACGGCTGCCACCACGGGAGACGAGGGCGAAACTGAGGAGGCCGACCACACGCAACCCACCACTGCACCGGCAACGAAACGCGCTGGTAATAGAACCCAGCAACGCGACACTGAAAACGCTCCCAACGAACGCCGACCAGGAGATGCCAACGCCTAGCGGCCCTACCGACCTGAAAATGCTCTCTCACACTTTTTTCTTGAGAGAGCATTTTCAGGGCGGTAGGGACGCGGGCAGCACTGGACGCGTAGGAAAACCCGAGACGCCCGACGGGCCGAAGGAGTCGTTTTAACTGACTTGGTCTTCGTCCGGAGCGAGTGGCAGGGCGCATTCCAATTATTGCAGTAGGCGTGCCAGCCTGTTGGGGGAAAGGGAGGCTGGCGCGACTACTGCATCGTGTCTGCGCCCGAACGGAGCGGGTCCGGGGGCGTTGGAATTGCTCAGGGCTTTGGTTCCGCTGCTTGCGTTCGATGACGCGAAGCGGTGGGACATCCAGACTGAGACGAGCGAAGCAGACAGCGTGACAGGCGGGAGGGAGGTGGGGCGACTGGCGCGCTGACTGCTCGCGGACGTTCGACTTGGTTAAGGCGTGTCGACGGCGCGAAGCGGGGGCGCGTTGGATGTGGCGAGATGCTGGTTCCGGGACTGGCGTTCGTGGTCGCGAAGCGGTGGGACGTTGGCTCGTGCTGCGACATCCGAATTGCCCAGAGCGAGCAGCCAGCGTGACAGCCCCGCATCCATTAACACCCCACTAACATTGTCTTTGCGGGGCTGGCGCGATGGCTGCGGTCGGGGTGGTTGGGATCGCGGCTGGCGTTGGTGGTCGTGCCGGCGGAGTGCTGGTTGAATCGTCCATGCGCGAGCCGCAGGACCCCGGAACCCACATTGCGTAAGCACTGTGGGTGGAGGGGGCTGCGGCGGTCGTGTGGGTTGTAGCGGACGGCGGGCCCCGGAGGCGCGGTTGCGTCAGCATCCCGCGCCGGAGGGGGCGCCGGACGCGGGCGTCCGTGCTGTCGTGAGCGACTGGCAGGCGGAGCGCCGGTTGCGCCGCCGAGGCGCAATCCGGCGCGGAGCCTGGCAGGAGCGGTGCCCGGTGCTGGAGGTCGTCAACGGTTTCTTTCGGGAAAAGTGACGACTCCTGATGGCGGGGGATGGCTGCTGATAGCGTGTGATGACACGGCCAGTGGAGCATCGGTTAGAGGGCAAAAAGCGATGCTAAGGTTGCGCCGATGGCAGTCAATGCGACTCATCCTGATTACGACGCCGCGGCCGTGGACTGGTCGCGAGCGCGTGATGTCCTCGCCGGCGAGGATGCGGTCAAGGCCGGGGGTGAGCATTATCTCCCGCGGTTGGATTCGCAGACGGATGAGGAGTTTGCGGCGTATGTGAAGCGGGCTTCGTTCTTCAACGCGACGGCTCGCACGTCTGAAGCCTACCAGGGTTTGATCTTCCGCCGACCTCCGTTTGTGAAGCTGCCGGAAGGCAACTCCGGTCTCGGGCTGGCGATGCAGGAGTTCGCGAATGATGCCGACATGCTGGGCACGTCGTTGACTGCCTACGCGAAGATGGTGGTCGGCGATGTGATCGGTTTGGGGCGAGCCGGAACACTGGTGGATTGGGAATCGGAAGCCGAGGAGCGTGCTTATGCCGTGTTCTATCGGGCGGAGCAGATCATCAACTGGCGGGTGGAGCGGGTGAATGGGCGGAATGTGCCTACGCTGGTCGTGTTGCGGGAGCAGGTCATCGCGAAGCCCCGCCCGGACAGCGATGAGTTCGAGCTGGGGATGGTGGATCAAATTCGGGTGCTGCGGTTGGTGGCGGATGACAATGGCGAGCCGTTTTGTCGGGTTGACTTGTGGCAGGAGCTTGATCCGGGTTCGCGGAAGTTGCGGCGTGGGAAACGGGAGTGGGTGTTGATGGAATCGCGCGTGCCGCGTCGGCTGGGGCGGGCGTTGCCGCTGATTCCGTTTGTGTTCCATGGGCCGCGTCATTCGCGGCCGGATGTGGATCGCGGGCCGCTGGAGGACATCATCGCCGTCAATCTGGATCACTACCGCCTCGATGCTGATTTCAAGCATGGGCTGCATTTCACCGCGCTGCCCACGGCGTGGGTCAGTGGGTTTGATAAGGGCGCGAGCCTGAGGATTGGTTCCAGCCAGGCGTGGGTGAGTGAGACTCCCGGTGCGAATGCGGGCTTCCTGGAGTTCAAAGGTCAGGGGTTGGAGACCTTCGAGCGCGCGATGGATCGCGACGAGCGGCTGATGACGATCCTGGGCTCGCGGATGCTGGAGGAAGCAAAGCGCGTGGGCGAGACGGCGACCGCAATCGAGCTACGCCAGTCCGGCGAATACAGCATCCTCGGTGGTGTTGCGTTCAGTGTGAGCGAATCGCTGACGCAAGTGTTGCGCTGGGTCTATTGGTGGAACTCGACAGAGGAGCTACCGGACGATGTGAGCGATACGCAAGTGTTGATGCAGCTCAACACGGATTTCAGCACGAAGGGTCTGGCAAGTCAGGATGTGCAGGCGATTGTGGCGGCGTGGCAGGCGGGAGCGATCAGCCAGGACACGATGCATGAGTTGTTCCGCCGGGGTGAAGTTCTACCCGAGGGCAGAACCAATGAGGAGGAGGCCGCACTGATTGAACAACAAAGGCGCGAAGACGCGAAGAAGGCGGCTGCTGCAGGTGAGGGCCTGGAACAGCGCCGACTGACGTCGGCGGCAACGAAGTGAGGAAGGATCTATGGCACTGAGAAAGAAATACGATTCGTTGAAGGAAATCCCGGCGGAGGATGTTCGCCTGTATGTGGAGCGCGAAGGTGCGTGGCACCTGGACGTGGACATGAAGGAAGAGAAGGCGAAGCTGGATGAATTCCGCGCGAACAACATCGCGCTCAGTAATCAGCTCGCGGAGCAGAAAAAGCGCTTCGAGGGCATCGACCCGGACCAGGTGCGGAAGCTGGCTGAGGAAAAGCAGCGACTCGAGGAAGCGCAGCAGATCAAGAGCGGCGAAGTGGAGAAGGTCATGGAGAATCGGCTCAAGACCGCTAAGGGCGAATGGGACAAGCAATTCGCGGCGGTGACTTCGGAGCGGGATTCGTTGAATGCTCGGCTCACGGCTATTCAGATTGACCAGGGCGTGATCACGGTGGCGACGAAGCGGGGGCTGCGGCCTACAGCAATTCCCGACATCACCGCCCGGGCGCGCAGTGTGTTCCGTTTGGTGGATGGCGCTCCTCGCGCTTACGAGGCCGATGGTCAGACAGTGCGCGTGGGGAAGGATGGCATCACACCTATGACTTTGGATGAGTGGGTGGAGCAGCAGGTTGCTGACGCTCCTCATCTGTTTGAATCGAATGCGGGCGGCGGTGCCGCCAGCAACGGCTCCGGTGGAGTCGGGAACAAGTCCGTGAAGAATCCGTTCCGCAAGGAAACGTGGAACCTCACGGAGCAAATGAAGTTGCAGAAATCCGATCCGCAGTTGGCGGCGCGGCTGAAGGCTGCGGCCTGAGGCACTGGCGTGCCGGCCACCAAGGATCACAACCGGAGAGAGTGAGATATGGCTAAGACAGCAGTGGCGGACATTATCATCCCCACGGAGTTCGAGAAGTATGCCATTGAGCGGACAGCGGAACTGTCGCGCTTTGGCGAGTCGGGCATCATCGAGGTGGCGCCCGAGTTTGATGAGTTGGCACAGGGCGGCGGTCGCGAAGTGAAGATGCCGTTCTGGAAGGACCTGACTGCGACGCGGCAATTGCTGAGCGATTCGGCATCGCTGACGGTGAACAAGATCACGGCGGATACCGATATTGCCCGCATCCACAATGATGCGCAGGTGTGGAGTGTGAACCACCTGGCGAAGGTGATCTCGGGCGATGATCCGATGCAGGCGATCGTGGACCTGGTGGCAGCCTACTGGGCGCGGACAGATGAGGGGCTGGTTATCTCCTGCCTCAAGGGGATGTTCGCTGCGGCGTCCATGTCGGGCAATCTGCTCGCGATTCACTCGGAGTCGGTGGCTGGTTCTTCGGCGACCACTCGGCTGAATGGCGCCACGTTCGTGGATGCGTGCGCGAAGCTGGGTGACGCGGGCGGGAGGCTGACAGCGGTGGCGATGCATTCGGCGACGGAGGCTGCTCTCAAGAAGCTCGACTTGATCGACTTCCTGCCGGACAGCCAGGGCAAGCCGAGTCTGGCCAGCTTCCAGGGGCGGCGTGTGGTCGTGGATGACAACCTGCCGACGCGGGCTGGCAGCACTGACGGCACGGTGTACACGACCTACCTGTTCGGCCAGGGCGCGTTCGCGAAGGGTATCTCGCCGCTGGACGGCGCGCCGCTGCAAGGCGGGCACGGCACGGAGGGTGTGGAGATGGCGCGCGTGCCGCTGGACAGCGACACGGTGCTCATTAACCGGCGACGCTACATCCTGCATCCTCGTGGGGTGAAGTTCACCAGCGCTTCGGTGGCTGCTGACTCGCCGACGAACGCGGAGCTGGAGACCTCCAGCAACTGGGTTCGGATCTGGGAGAACAAGAACGTGCGGCTGGTCGCGATCACCCACAACAACTGAGCATGAGCCGGGGACGCAGTCGTCCCCGGCGCTTGCGTTTCCTGAAAGGACACACGTATGGGCAAAGAGATTCCGCGCAGCTTCGAGAAGATTCGGAGCGGCGAGCAGATTCAGTATCCGACCTTCACCAATGTCGCCGCGGCGGTGGCGGCGGGCGTGACGGCGGCGAAGTATCCGCGCCGTGTCATTTATCTGAGCGCCGGGGGGACTGGTGCGGTGCCGTGCCTGGCGATCAGTGACGGCACGAACTGGAAGCAAATTGCGATCGGCGCGAACGCAATCTAAGCATGGACGGTTTGCTTCCAATCATTCGTCGGGTGAGGCGTCCGCTGTTGCCGGTGGAGGGCCCGGCGGACGCCAAGCCTGCGGTTGACTCTGTGCCGAGCGAGCAGAAAGCGGTGGTGCCAAAGGATGAGTCGCCGAACCCAAGCGATGAGAAAGCTGCCTCACATCAGGGAGAGCGGTAAGCCGCGGCGGATGTCGCGCCGATGGTGGGCGTGGCTGGCAACGTGGCTGGCGGACCGGCGACGGGAGCGGCAGTCAGCGCAGCCGGCGGTGCCGGCTCCGAATGCGCCGAGCAACCTGAGCGTGTCGGTGGAAGAGGGGTTCTTCATCCTGATTTGGCAGGACAACTCCAGCAACGAGGCGGGATTCCGGTTGTACCGGAAGGCGTTCAACGAGGAGTACTACATCGTGTTTGAACCTGACGCGGACATGACAGCGTACGGTGACTTCGACGTGGAATACGGCGTGTATTACACGTGGTACGTGGTGGCCTTCGGCGAGGGCGGCGAATCGGCGCGGTCGAATGAGGTCAGCGCGCAGCTTGCGGGAGGGGCATGAAGATCCTGCTGCATTCCTATGTCGCCGCGCGGTCGCTGATAGCGCGGTATCTGCACGCGCAAACGGTGCTGCGAGCGGCGGAGTTCGAGACTGATGTGCGGACGGGTGTGAAGGCGGACGATCTCGACGTCAGCGGTTACGACGCGCTGGTGAGCCATGACGTGGTGCCGGCGGCGGTGCGCGGTGCGCTGCCCGGGCGGGTGCTTGGCGGCCGGCGATGGTCGCGGCCGGAGCAACTGACCTGGCTGGCGGAGCGGGATTTTCCGGTGATGGAGTGGAAGCTCGTTGGGAGCCAGGCGGAGGGATTGGCGCTGTTCGACACGTGGGGTGTGGATCGGCTGATCGTGAAGCGGTCGTATGTGGATGGGGGCGCGGGCTGGCATGTGCTGACGCGGAATCAGGCCCGCTATGTGACGTGGGACACGGCCAAAGACATCGTATG
Organism: Candidatus Paceibacterota bacterium; assembly: GCA_035452965.1. Classification (NCBI taxonomy): domain Bacteria; kingdom Bacillati; phylum Minisyncoccota; species Minisyncoccota bacterium. Next base: position 20,905 of record DAOTCE010000009.1, read on the forward strand.
CCGTGAGGTGAACGAAGACGATGGGCGGGTGTTTAAGGCGGACCTGTTCGCGGGGCGGATCATGATCGGCTACGTGCTGAAGAAGGCGCCGCTGCGCGACCGGTTGCTTGCGAACGATGAGACGCCGGATGGGTATCGGCGCCTGGCGGTGTATCGGGATGATCGGGTCGCGCCGGATGAGCGGCATCGGGGGTTGGTGGAGTTCGGCGAAGCGGAGAGGGAGGAGCTGCGGCGGCTGAGCCGGGAGTTAACGCAGGCGGGCTTGGGGTATGTAAGCGTGGACTTGATGCGGAAGCCGGATGGGACGCTGGTGGCAATCGAGTTGAACACGGCGCGGGTGGCGACGTGGTGGACGGAGCGCTTTGCGTTCACGCGCGAGCGGTTCGGTGAGGCGCTGGTGGACCTGGTGAGGAGGTTTTGAGCTATGGCACTGACACTGATCAAAGAGGATGGCACGGGGAAGGTGGACGCCAACAGCTACGCGAGCGTGGCGGATGGGGATGCCTATTTCGAGGGTCATCTGTATGGGACGGCGTGGACGGCGGCGACGTCGGGCACGAAAGCGGCAGCGCTGGTGATGGCGACGCGGCTGGTGGATTCGCAATTCCAGTTCAATGGCTATCGCGCGCATGAGACGCAGGCGTTGCAGTGGCCGCGGGAGCGGTGCCCGGACCCGGATCGGAACGCGGTGACGAGCTCGCTGCAGTCGCCAGTGTTGAGCAGCTTCGTGCCGAATGATGAAGTGCCGGCGGGGGTGGCGTCGGCGGTGTGCGAGATGGCGCGAGAACTCTTGATCGTGGACCGGACGGCTGCGCCGCCGGGCGAGGGGATCAGCTCCACGCAAACCAGCACGGCGTCGCACGACTCAGCCGGCGGGTCGAGCTCGCAGAGCAGCACGACCTACAGCAAGGAGGACACACGGCCGATTATGTCGCGGGTTGCGCAAGCGATGCTGGCGAAGTACGGCGCGTTGATCCAGGGCGGCAGCGGCAGCGTGCGGCTGGTGAGAGTATGAAGTGGTTCTGGACAACGCTGGTCTTGGTGTGTGCCGTGGCCGCGGGCGGTCAGGTCCTGACGCTGGCTTGGGATCCATCCCCGTCGGGGGCGGTGTCGGGCTACAGGCTCTACTACGGCACGAATACGCGCTCGTATCAGTTCGTGACCAACGCGGGGCTGGTCCTGACGCAATCCGTTGTGTTGCCGCATCGTGGGCGTTGGTTCTTTGCGGCGACGGCGTACGACACCAACGGGCTGGAGTCTGACTTCAGCAGTGAAGTGTCCTGGGAGAGCAAGCCCTTGCCGCCGGCGATGGCGGGCAAGACTTGGGTGAGGCTGGCGCCGGTCTTTGGGCGGAGCACGAACCTGGTGACTTGGGGAAGTGTGACGGGTGAGGCGACGTGGTTTCCGGCGACGAACAGAGCGGAGTTCTTCCGCGTGAATCGGCTCCTGATGGAGCGAGTGATGGTGCCATGACGAACATGAACCTGAGTGAATTTCTGCGAGGCGTGGACCACGCAGCGGCAAAGGATGATCGCTGGCTCTTTATCGCCAGCCTGGTGGTGATCGGGCTCTTCGGTATCTGGGTCATGCGTTACTTCGTGAAACAGCATGAGCGGCTGCTCGAAGACCACCGCCAATCCCGGGAGTGCTATCAGGAGAGTTTGCGGGGCGTCGTGGCTGAGCAGAGCGCGATGAACGGCAAACTGGTGGTGTGCCTGGACAACAACACAAAGGTTTTGGAGGAGTGCCGGGATGAACTCAGGTGCTCCTGCAGGAGAAAACGACGATGAAAACTACGAAGCGCGGTATGTGGTGTGGTGCGGCCGTGATGGTTGTTGCGGCATTGTTGGCGGTCAATGGCTTGAGCGGATGCTCAACTTTGGACCGGGCGTATAAACAGGAAGTGACGTGGACCAATGCGCCGGTGGTGCATGTGTTCACGAATATGGTCGTGGTGACGAACACGGTGCCCGTGGTGACGGAGCGGACCAACATCGTGTATATGACCAACGCGACGACTGGCGCGGTGGCTGGCTATCTGGCGCGTGAGCCCGTGGCGACGAATTTGGTCTCGGCGGTGGTGACCAACTTCGTGCCGGTGTTCTACACGAACGTCGTGCAGGTGCCGGTGACCAACCTGGTCGCCAAGCCGGAGGCGCTCGCGACGATCGAGGCCACGGGGTCCATCGTCAACACGTTTGCGCCGGGCATCGGCAGCATCGTGGCGCTGGCCCTGGCGGGGCTGTATCATGGTTACCGACAGGTGCGCAACCGGAAGGTCAACGAGGCGCTGGTGCAGGGTGTCGAGACGGCGAGGGCCATTCTCACTACCACGCCGCAGGGGCAAGCGGCGGACGCGCAGTTCGTGAAGTGGTTGATGGATCACCAGAAGGAGGCAGGCGTGTTTACGACGGTGTCCGGACTGGTGGAGCAGCTCAGCGACAATCCGGCGGCGAGGCTGACGGCGCAGGAGATTGCGCAGCGGGTGCAGCAGGCGCAGCAGCAGCGGACGTCCGGGCAGGCCGTGGCGGCGTAGGTTCAACCCTGTCTTTGCTGCCATGAGAGAAGATCAACATCGTTTCCTAACGCTGCTCGGGCAATTGCCGGCGCGGCTCAATTCGGAGCAGGCGGCCTGGGTGCTGAACTGTCAGGCGCATGATGTGCCGATTCTTGTCGGAGCGCGCCTGCTCAAGCCGCTGGGCAATCCACCGCCGAACAGCGTCAAGTACTTCGCGACGCTGGAGGTTCTGGAGCAGGCCAAGGACCGGACTTGGCTCGCCAAGGTCACGAGTGCGCTGAACCAGCACTGGCAGAATAAGAACGCGGCCAGGCGGAGACAAAGGGTCCCAGGCCTGGGCGAGCGGCCGATCATTGCCGAGAGCGCCGTCGCCGCAGCGGCCCGCAACTAACCTCCGTTTGGTAGAACTTCCGCGGGGCACTGCTGGACAGTGCCCCGCGAGTCCCGGAGGCTCACGCCGCCGCTTTGGCCTTCTCCGCTGCCTGCTGCTCGTAATCCTCGAGGGACGGGAGTTTCATCAGGGCACGTTTCGCGTAGGCGCGATGTACGGCCTTGCTGTTGTGCCCTAGAGCCTCCTGAGCGTAACGTTCGGGATAGCCGACGATTTTCGCTCGCTCGGCCCACGCGTAGCGATAACAGTGGAGCGTCACGCCAGTGATGCCAAGCTGGCGGCAACGCTGACCAAACTCGGTTGCGCGGTCGCCGGCACGGACGCGCGACAGATACGGGAACAACGGCCCTTCAGACGGCAGGTCCTTGAACAGATTCAGCGCCTCCGTGCCCAGGTGGATCAGGACCGGCACGCCGGTCTTTTTACGGGTGAAGCTCACCGTGCCGTTCTGCCAATCCACGTCTTCGCCTTTCAAAGCCGCGATGTCGCCCTGGCTGGCGCCGAGGTGCCAGCACAACTGGTAGAGGGTCTTGCGCTCGGGGTTCACTTCAGCGGCAATGATCTTCTGGTGCTCTTCTAACGTGATGCCGCGTTTCTCCTTGTACTTCACTGCGGGCCATTGGCGTTTCGGGACGAGCGGCCAGGGCAGCCAGTTCATGTCCACGCAGAAGTTGTGCAGGCGGCGGAGGAAGACGTTGGTGGAAACGGTTCCGACCTCCAGCGCTTTCAACAGCACTTCGCCCTGCGTCTCGATGATCACGCGCGGCAGGAGTGGTGCGAGTGCCTCGTCCTTGGCGACGCTGCGCCAGCGGTCCTGGTTGGCGCCCCGCTTCGTGCTCGTAAGGCTCTCCAACGCTTGCCGCCAGGTGCGCGTGGCAACGCCGTTGTCGCTGCCGGCGAGGTACGCCTTGGCGATTTGCAGATTGAGGACGGGCTGACGAAGGGAATTATTCTTCGCGTCGACAATCTGCTGGGCCTCGTCCTTGTTGGTGGTCTTGAGGCTGGTGCGTTTGCCGGTGAGCTTGTCCACGCAGTAGAACATTCCGCCGCGGGTGCCACGGTGGATTAAACGGTAACGGGTCTTCATTGTTATTCTCACAACGGCGAGAATAATCCTGACCGGTTCCGAGTACTCAGCGGGTAGTGGGCGAGTAAAAGCCCGTTACGCTGAATCCTGACGGAGTAGTAAAGTTGGTGTCCGTTTTGGTGTCCGTTGTGGACCCCTAGCTTCCTAACTCCTTGGTGCTACAGCACTTAGAGATGGAGGCGAGGGTCGGAATCGAACAGGTTTTGGTGCTTCGGTCGCACCAGCCCATTCAATCATAACTCCCGCACTCACAGGCCCGTCGCGTGACAGGCAACGAAACCGCCTGTAAAATGGGCGTTTTCCGGCGTTTCGTCAAGTCGCTGATTACTCTGCCATTACTCACCAATTAGGAGGAAACAACCCGTTCAGTGAGGCGTTGCTGGCACTTTTGCTGGCACTAAAACCCACCGAAAACCACGTGAAATCGGGGCAATCCTGCGACATGCGTCCGCAACGTCGCATCATTGCCTCAGTGGTGGTCAGAGTGTCAGATTCGTCGAAGAGGATGCAGCGCATGCCCGGCATCCGCCGATGAGGTAATCCGTAGTGTTCATCCCGCCCGTGCCCGCGCCTCTGGTTGCTCCGCGCAACCTCGCGCCAGCGGTCGGAACATTTTTCCGCCCGCTGTCACTCCGTTGCTGATGCTCCGCCGCCCGGCGGCGCGGGCACAGGCGGGTGCGTTTCGCCAGGAGCGGGGCTGCTCTCTCGGGGCAGGTGAAGAGAGCAGTCCCGCTCCTTCAGAACGAAACGCAAAACATGAACACAACGGAAGACCTCATCTCCACTGGATGCCTCACCATCGCTCCGCAGCCCGCGAACAACATCGTCAAGCCCATCAAATTCCCGGCTCAACCGCAGGAATGGAAAATCGTATCACTTCGGGAATGTCCCACACCCGACACCATGCAACAGTGCGAGACACCGGATCAGGCAGCCGCCTATTGGAAAGCGCATATCGCGACCCATCCTTACTTCAATTCTGAATGTGAATGTCTGGTGGTCTTCATCCTTAACACCCGCCGCCGTATCAAAGGCCACTACCTGGTGTCCATTGGAACGATGGATACCATTCTCTGTCATCCCAGGGAGGTATTCCGTTTAGCCATCATGGCGAGCGCCGCCGCAATCATCATCGCGCACAATCATCCGAGCGGCGAGCCGACTCCATCCGAGGCCGACATCAAAATCACCCGTGACCTCATTCGAGCGGGCCAACTTCTCAAAATCGAAGTTCTCGATCACATCGTCGTTGGAAACCCAAACCACAGCAGTCTTCGCAGTCTTGGCTACTTTTACAGCTAGCCGCTCTCGGCTTCCGCAATTGGAAGCCATTTTCATCCTCATGGCACATCAATCCTCAAAGCATATGAGGAATTGTGTTCGGCGGACGGATCATTCCGAGCCGCTTGGAGGTCGCTCCCGCTCCTTCTCAGCTTCGGTGACGAGGATCTCACGAACTACGGGCTGGCCGTCCGGCACGAGTGATCGCTGATTTGGCGGCAATGCCATCAGGAAGGACAGTTCCATCCGCTGCATCCCGGTTTCGATGCGGCGCAGGGAGTGGCCGCGAATCAAGACCTCGTGCGTGGCGAAGACCAATCGGAGACGCTGCTCCTTCCCTTCGTTCTTGAGTTCAGCGAAGGCGAACTGATCGAAAGGCAGAAGCAGGCTTTGTTCAGCCGACACTTCGATTTTGACCGCGCGAGCGTTCGGATCGCTCGCCCAACATTCGGGTGACTTTGTGCTCATAGGTTTCAGTGGGTTGATGACGACGACGGGACAATCTCAGACGACAAAAGCTGTTAGCGGCACGACGGCCAAAGCGCAGCATATAGCCGTGCAGCCGATCCCAAAGACGGACGCCGGAAAGAGGAGTTAACCCGGCCGCGAGTTCCATTGCCAGCGGCCTGTGACCGGAGCGCGTGACGTTCTCGCGCAACTGCTCTTTGTCCGGGGTAAAGATTCGGATGCCGCGCCGCCCCCGCGAGATGGTCACATACCACTGTTGCGCATTGGTCGCAGCCTTGATGGTGGAGTCGGAGAACAGGACGTGATCCACCGTCTTGCCTTGCGAGCCGTAAGACGTGACAGCATAGCCGGGAAGGAATTCGCGGAAACTCGCATCCAAGACCCGACCATCGGTGAGTTCAATGCCGCCGTCGGAGCGAACTGACTTCACCGCCACCAGCTCCCCGTTCGTGACACGTCCACCGGAGGCCAGCTTGCGATTAGCTTTCAGGTGCAGCCTGTCGCCGGTTGCCACCGCGATCTCGCGCGACTGGCAGACCGAGATGCGGTCGAGCATCTTGGTTGAGACGGTGACAAACCGCCCGCCGACTTCAACCAACAGCCCGGACTTGAGGATTCCCGATAGCTTGCCCATCGCCCCAGGCTCGGCCTCGCGCACCTTTTGGTTGAAGACAATAACAGCATCTTGCGGAAAGAACCGCTCATCGCGCTTTTGCGCGTTGGTTAGGTCCACTCGTTCGAGCAACTGAACTGTGGAGTCGTTTGCGCCAAGCAGTCCCTTGGCTTTGAGCGCATCGCGCACACGCGAGTTGACCCGGTGAACTTCCGCCCAGGTCTGCGACACCACCACCGCCGAGGCATTTTGTTCCGTGAGCCGGAGATATTCGTCGGCAAGTTTGTCCGCTTGCTCACCCAAGCCGCACGCCACGACCACCCCCATCTTGTCGAGGCACTCGAAGGATTCCCCCATCTTGCCTGCCGCTGCCAACTCGACGGCCTTCCGATAGCCCTTGATGAGCGTCCGCTCCTCCAAGTTGCGAGCGAGTTCGGGATCTTGTCGGCGAATCTTGCGCAACTCGACTGACCTGACGCCGGCATGGCGCTCAATCGCAAGGAGCGCATCTGAAGCCTCAACCGCTCCGTGTTGCCGGGTGTCACCAGACAGGATTACCCGCGCATTTCGTGAGCCGGCGAGGCGAAGCAGTTCGAGCATCTGGCGTCCGCCAATCTGGCCAGCTTCGTCCACGACGACGACCACACGTTCCGCCAATTCCCCTTTGGCAAGAAAACTGGCGACCGTGGCAGGCGACGGGAATCCCGCCTTCTCCATGTCCACGACCTGTTGGCGTTGCGGTGCAAGAACGGCAACCGACCGTCCTGCCTGACGCAGTTGCTCGACGAGTTCATGCAGCACGAAACTTTTCCCTGTTCCCGCGCCACCACGAAAGACAGAGACGAGATTCGTCGAGGCGAGCAACCCTTCAATAGCCTTTCGTTGCTCGTCATCGAGTTTGGGATTTGAAGGCAGTGGATTCGCCACCAAAGGCCAACAATGTCCAACCCCCTCCTTCGCGGTCTGAACAATTTCCCATTCCCGCAGTAGCACGTCGCGCTTTGTGATTTCGCTCGGGCGCTCCGCATCCCGGATGTAACCACGCTGTTCGGTGAACGTCTTGAGTTCGGCGACGGAGAACTTCTCGCCGCGCGCACGACCCAACGCCTCCTGCCATACTTGGCATTCCAGCACGACCGAGTTGCGGTCGAACAGGTGGTCCTCCGCCCATTGAACCGCCTCGACGATGGACACGGCCTCTCGTTGCTTTTCATCCCTCGTCACAGCCTTTGTCAGTCCATGCAGAAGATCACGTTCCGCTTGGCTCAATTGCGCGTTCCACAACTTCCGTAGTTCATCGCGGCTCAAATCCTTTTGCTTCCGCGTTCGTTTTTCGGTCGCCAGACGAGCGCGCAGGCCCGCGACGTTTGCACCAGCCAGTTCTGGCTTCTCGGCCAGCAGCTTCGCCAGCGCCTTGTCCACTTCCGCATCCCGTTTGGAAAACCGATCGCACAATTCATTCGGGATACCCTCAACTTGAAAATCACCACGTGGCAGATTGCGAATACGATAGCCGAAACCACGCAACTCACGGGCGAATTCATGGTAGTAAGCGTTCTCAGCGAATTTACGGGCGCGCAGCAACTCGTAGTTCTGAAGCGCCTTCCAGCGATTCTCGGAAGCGTCGAAAGTTGCGTTGAAAACGATGCAGTGGGTATGCAGGTGCGGATCAAGCGCCCGTGACGTGTCGTGAGTGAACAAGGCAGCCGTAAAGTTCCCGGTGCGCCGGTCGGAATGCTCGCCATCGAGACGGATGCGTGTCGAGGCGAAGGCCTCGAACTCGCGCAATGCCGACTTCACAGCCCGCGCATGAGCTTCCAGCACACGAGCGTCCTCGCCAAGAAATCCGGCCAGTGAGACCGACTTTGGCGGGGAAAAGGTGAAGTCGTAGAAAATCCGGCGGTTCGCGGCGTTGCCGTCACTATCAGCCCGAGTGGTGTTCAGTCGCTGAGTCAGCGTTTCGCCCGTCGCGGGGTGCTGATTCTCGCACAGGCGAAGAAACTCATCCGCACGGACGCGACCAGCAAGTCCGAGACGTTGTGCGCCCGATCCGATCCATTCCCCAGATACTCGCTGACCCTCGTCGTAGTAATCGCCGACGCAAAGGTGCTCCTCAAAGTATTCCCGCGCGCTTTTGAGGTTGTATTGCGTCTTGGCCGTCAGCACGGCCACAAGCATTCCACCGCCGACTTCTCAATCGGTGTGCCAGCTACACTTCCAATCCTCAAGTGGCCGCCACGCTCCGGCCATACCAAGTCCGCGAATTGTTGCAGACTTTGCAGACCGAGAGCATCACGGGCACTTCCACCAACACACCGACCACACACGCCAATGCCGCGCCCGAACTTGCCCCGAAGAGCGTGATGGCGACGGCAACGGCGAGTTCAAAAAAGTTGCTTGCGCCAATCAGTGCCCCCGGCGAGGCGACGTTGTGCGGGACTTTGAGCCAGCGCATCATCAGATACGTGATGCTGGAGTTGAAATAGACCTGAATCAGAATCGGAATCGCCAGTAAGATGACAGCGAGCCATTTCGTCGTCAGATTCTCGGCCTGGAACGCGAAGATCAGCACCAGCGTCAGCAGCAGCGCCCACATCATCACCGGATGGAACTTCGGCAGGAAATTCTTCTCAAACCACTCCTTGCCGTGCGACTTGAGCAGCAACGTGCGCGTCAGCCAACCCGCCGCCAGCGGGATCACGATGAACACCACCACCGACGTGATGAGCACTTTTGGCGGCACGATGACGTTTGCCACGCCGCAGAGGAACATCACGATCGGCGCGAAGGCCACGAGCATGATGAGGTCGTTCACCGCCACCTGGACGAGCGTGTAAACAGGGTCGCCGTCGGTAAGGTAGGACCAAACAAAGACCATCGCCGTGCAGGGCGCGGCAGCCAGGATGATGAGTCCGGCAGTGTATTCCTTCGCCATCTCGGGCGTGACCCACGCAGAGAAGATGTGCTGCATGAACAACCACGCGAGCAGCGCCATGCTGAACGGCTTCACCAGCCAGTTGACGATCAACGTCACCACCAGACCTTTAGGCCTTTTGGCGATGCCGCCGATGGCGGTGAAATCCACCTTGAGCATCATCGGGTAAATCATTAGCCAGAGCAGAATCCCAATCGGCACGTTCACTTGCGAGCCCTGGCCGCACTCCAGCTTGCTCAACGTGGCGGTGAGGTCGGGCAATAGCTTGCCAAAAGCGACGCCAACCACCATGCAGACAAGCACCCACACGGTCAGGTAGCGCTCAAAGAACGCGAGGCGTTTGGGTTCAGGGGCTGGAGTGGAAGTCTGCGGGGCAGATTGCGTTTTCATCGTAAATGTCAGGGTTTCTCAGCTATCCAATCTGTCACTCGGTCTTTGATGAGGCCACGCACGACTCGATAGTGCGCCAATTGTTCCGCCGCCACCTGTTGTTGTTTGGGGCGTTCAGGAAAATCCCAGAGCAGCATCTTCGCTGCACCCGGAAACACCGGGCAACGCTTGGCGTTGATCTCGTCGCACAGCGCGATGACGTAATCGAAGGTGCGCCCGGACTTGAAGAGATCGAAAACGGACTGCGTTTGCTTTTTGGAGATGTCAATGTTCGCTTCCTGCATGACTACAATCACCGAAGGCTTCAATGTGCCCGGCTCTAATCCGGCGCTTTCGACTTCAAAGCCGTTGCCGCCGATCTGTTTCAGCCACGCCTCCGCTATCTGGCTGCGGGCGCTGTTGTGAACGCAGAAGAAAAGGACTCGTTTCATTTCACGGAATGGACTGCTCTCGCACGACGGCACGTCGTTCGAAATCCGGTTCAACCGCAGCAACCCGGTCCGGAGCAACAACCGCCGCCCGAGCCGCTGTCCGCGCTCTTGCCGCTGAGCACGCCGAATCCGCCCAGCACAACTCGCCGAATCGCCACGCCCGTCTCCGGATGCTTCGTCAGCGGCTTGGCGTTCATGTTCTGTTTGATCTCGAAATAGCGTGGTTTCTCGCCGGCCTTTACCGGAATGGTTTCGTAAACGTATGTGGTCATATCAATTCCTTGTCAGTTGAGATTTGTGGTGTGAAAAAGCTGTCGCAACTTCTCCGGCCCTACCGGTTCTTCGGCGACCCAAGCCACGATGGCGGTGCGCGACGAGAATGTGCCGGCGACTTCCCGGATGTAGGGCAACTCATCCGCGCCGCGCGCCACGAGCAAGGGGTCGCGCGAGCCGCTTTCGGCGAAGCTTTGGTTGATGACCCACGCGAACGGCTCGATCTGGGCGCGGCGCAAATCGTCTTGCAGCGCGGCAGCTTCGTGAACCGGGGTGGCTTCGGGCAGCGTGACGACGAGCACGCGGGTGAAGCTGGCGTCGCGCAGCCGGGGCAGGAGGTTCAGCACCTCCTCGGGCATGTCGCTGGCGCGTTTGGCGACTTCGCGGTGATACGCCTCGGTCGCATCTAGGAGCAACAGCGTGTGCCCAGTGGGTGCGGTATCGAGCACGACAAAGGCGTCTTCGCCCTGCGCCACGGTGCGGGCGAAGGCGCGGAACACTGCAATTTCTTCGGTGCAGGGCGAGCGCAAATCTTCTTCGAGCAAGGCGCGTCCGCTGGCGTCGAGGCTCTTGCCGGTGGTGCTCATTACCTGCTCGACGTAGGCGCGCGTCTCGGCTTGCGGGTCAATCCTGCTAACCTGCAAACCTTCGATGTGTCCCGCCGCTGCGGCGACGTGCGCCGCCGGGTCAGTCGTGCTGAGATGCACTTTGAAGCCGCGTCGCGCGAGTTCCGTCGCGATGGCGGCCGCAATGGTTGTCTTACCCACGCCGCCTTTGCCCATCGTCATGATGACGCCCCGTCCAGCCTTCGCAAAGTCATCCACCAATTCGGTCAGCGACTCCAGCCGAGGGAGAGATAGTGCTGAAGCGGCTTGAGCCAATGCCGGTAGAAACCCGTTGCCGTCCTGCGCCAGCGCCCGCAGCGCCGGGAGGCCAAGTAAATTGTGCGCCCGTAGCGGCACTTCGGTGACGGGCAGCCGTGCGAGGAAAGTTGCGCCCGCCGTCAACGCTTTCGCTCCCCGACTTTCCAAGGCCAGCGCAACCGGGTCGGAGTCGGATGCTTTGAACAGCCCGTTCAGGATGAGCCGTTGATTACGCACCCCAATGGCGGCGAGTTCGCCGCTGGTGCGTTCGGCTTCGGCAAGTGCGGCTTTCTGCGCGCGGCTCACGAGCACCAGAGTCGTTCGCTGGCCATCGGCCAACGCCGCGACGGCGCTTTCGTAAATCACCCGTTGCTTCTGCAATCCTGCCAGCGGTCCGAGACAGGAGTTGCCGGTGGTGTTCGTGTCCAGAAAGCCGGTCCAGGCCGTCGGCAGCGTCATGAGCCGCAGTGTGTGCCCGGTCGGCGCGGTGTCGAAAATGACGTGGTCGAATTCGGCAGTGGCTTCGGGTTGGCCGAGCAATCGGGAAAACTCATCAAACGCGGCAATCTCCATCGTGCAAGCGCCGGAGAGTTGTTCCTCCATGCCGCGCACGATGGCGTCCGGCAGTTTGCCGCGATACGGACCGACGAGTCGCTCGCGGTAAGCGTGGGCGGCGGCTTCCGGGTCAATGTTCAACGCCAAAAGATTCGGCACACCGGGAATCGGCGTGGGCGCGCCGTCGAGTTTCTGGCCCAGCACTTCGTCGAGATTGGAAGCCGGGTCGGTGCTCACGAGTAAAACGCGCTTGCCCTGATCAGCCAGGGCGATGGCGGAAGCGCAGGCCAGCGAGGTTTTTCCGACGCCGCCCTTGCCGGTGAAAAAGAGAAAACGGTTGGGCGCGTCCACAAAGGCGCTGAAGGAAGCAGCGGGCTTTGCCGGGGATTTCGTATCCATGGTAGTCATAAAGCATTTCGGTCGGCGCGAACCGGCGTGGCCGCGCGCTCAAGGCCGACGATGGCCGCGAGTTCCTCCCGGTTGGGATAGCTGTTGTGGCCGACAATGTTGCCGTTGAGCAGAATCAAAGGCAGGCAGCTTGTCCCGTGATCGTTCACCGCTTTTACTACGGTCGCGTTGCCGGCAAACGCCTCGTATTGATGGCTGGGATTGTAGCGCTCCACCTGGACGCCTTGGTTGCGAAGCCATTCCAACGCGGCGCTGAACTGAACGAGTTTCGTGTCCACGTTCGGCCCGCAGACGCCCGACGAACAGCACATGGGCGGATCAAACACCTCCAGCTTCACTGTCTTGTTAACTATGCGTGTCATTGCGGCTTCCTCTCTCAGAATGTCGCCAACAAATAGAATCCCGCGACGACCAGCAGCACGCCCGCGACGACTCGGATTGCCGCCTCTGCCTTCTGTGCCTTGAGGGATGTTTTGCCGAACGCCACACCGAACAGGATGGCCCCGAGCGGCAGGCTGAAACCCACACCAAACGCTGCCATCAGGACCATGCCCCAGAGAATGTGCCCCATCAATATGCTGGCACCGATGACGATGAAGATTCCAGGATTGCACGGCAGCGAGGCTGCCGCCACGCCGCCGCCCATCAGCAACCCAACAACCACCGTGCCCAGCATCCCGTGGACAGCGGATTGCGTTTCAGTCTTGCGAACCAGTTGCGGCAGTTTCAGCGGCAATAACTTGAGTGCGGCCAATCCCAGGACAACCGCGATAACACCCGCAAACAGCTTCCAGTATCTGCCAAGCAGCGCTTGCGCAGCCTGTCCCACAAACCCTGCGACGAATCCCAGAACAATCAGCGCCAGCGTGGTGCCGATCATGAACGAGAGCGCGGAGGCGAAGGCTGTCTGCCGGTTGGCGTCTGCACGCGTGCCCGAGTAGGCCACCAGCATCCCCATCGCGGGCAAGGTGCAACAAGCGCTGGCCAGGGCGCTCACCAATCCCAGCAGAAAAGCCAGCGGCAAGGCCGCCGGTCCCATGCTGGCCGATTGGAGTGTTTCGGTAACCCACTGAGTCATTGGGAGCGCTCCTTACTAGCCTCACTTGGGGCAGCAACCTGCGGCGGCAGATGGACCGCACCCGCCCGCGCTCGAAGCAGCGAGGAATCCCTGCACCAGTTTCGATTCGGTGATCTCGCCGGAAACGGCGCTCATGCCGCGCCCCTTGACCATCGCCAGAACGCCCGGCACGGACATCTGCTTTGCGATCTGGTCGTAATCCTGCGTGCCCGCCTTCAACGTAAAGAGAGCGCACTTCTTGCCTTGGGCCTCGATCAGACGCACCGCCCCGTTCATCGGCGTCGAGGGGGGATTGCCAGTTGTGCCCTCCTTCCCAGGGAGATAAACGAACACCGCGTCGGTCTTGGCCGCCACCGTGTTCAGTTCGGCGAGCGCCCCGAGGCTCGTGCCCACAATTGATTGTGCCGCATCGGCAGCTTCGGCGGGCTTCGCGGCGGGGGCACTATTGCCGGTGGGCGTCTGCGACCCGTCGAGCGATGCAAAGGCCGGTGCGGTTGTCTCCGCTGACGCCCCACCATTCTTGATCATGGCTCGCACCACCAACGCGCCCGCTGCCACCAGCACCAGGGCGCCAACTACCCAGCGGGTTCCTCCGGCAGCGCCGCGGGAGTGGCACCCGCAATCAGCCCCACAAGCCGAGGCCTGTTGTTTCAGTAATTCCATGTTGTCGGCCGGTTTCCCGTCCTCGTTCGGTGCTTTCATTTGTCTTTGCTCCTGGTTTCGTTGTTTCTTTCTAACCACAACACTTGTTTGCGCCCGGCGAATGAGCGTCTGGCTTGTCTCCACAGCATGGATCGGCAGCCGTCGCGGGATTGCCGAGTCCGGCTCCGGTTAGCTTGTCAGCGAGTCGGAGGATCGCCTGATGCGGAGAATCCTTCACCCTGGCAGCCATGCTCACCGCGCTTGCCATGTCTGCTTTGGAAACATCCAACAATTGCGCCTGCCGATAGTGATACTTGAGGCACGGCTCGCAGTTGGCGGCAATCGCCGCGCCGATGGCCACGAGTTCCGCCACGGCCGGACTGAAAATGCTGTTCGCGCCGTTCGCTAGGTTCAGCGCCGCTCTCAATTGATCGCGCTCCGGATAATGCCCGCTGGCTAGCACCCGGTCGCCCACGAGTAACAAGGGCAGTGCGGCTTCGCCCCTTTCGGTGAGTGCGGTCTTGACCAATTCGTTCTCAACGAACGCGGCGGGATTCTGCGAGAGATTGAAGCGCTGCACTTCCACGCCTTGTTCCTGCACCCATTTCACGTCGGCCGCAAACCGCACCAGCTTCGGATCAACCTCCGGCCCGCACACGCCAGTCGAACAGCACATGGCCGGGTCAAATATCTCCAACCTGCGCACCGGCTCGCTCACCCCTTGGGTCTTGAGGGAGCGGGAATCCGTTTGCGCGGGCTTGCACGCCGTGATTTCCAGGCTGGTCACGTAATCGCTCGGCTTCGTCCCGTCGGGAAGGTGAGCGATGATCTTTTGGTAAAGCGGGTCTTGCCAATCCACCATGCCGTCTATGTAAGCGGACTTCGGCTTGAGCACGATGTCTCCCAGCCCAGCCTCCCGCGCCATCTGCTCCGTCTCAGATACGAGCACCGCGCCGGCCACACAACCCACCAACGCTTCCACGCTTTCGGCCACTGCTGGCGGTAGCGGTTTGAGCAGCGCCAAGTCAGATACCGCCACGCGCCCAATCGGCTTGAGCACGCGCGCGATCTCCCGCCACACCTGCGGCTTATCAGGCGAAAGGTTGATGACGCAGTTGGAAATGACCGCATCCACCGAGTTGTCCGCCACCGGCAGATGCTCGATTTCCCCGAGCCGAAATTCCACGTTGTCCAGCCCCGTCCGCTCTCGATAGGTCGCAATGTTCTTCCGGGCCTTGGCCAGCATCTCCGCCGTCATGTCCACGCCGATGGCCCGCCCAGTCGTTCCAACTTTCTTCCCGGCAATGAACACGTCGAATCCTCCCCCCGCGCCCAGGTCCAGCACGATTTCGCCCGGCTGGAGCGCGGCGAGCGCGTTGGGATTCCCGCAGGAAAGGCCCATGTTCGCCCCCTCCGGGAGCGCAGCCAATTCTTCCGGAGTGTAGCCAATGTGCCTGGCCAGGTCCTCGGACGCCACCGGTGTTGAACCGCAGCACGTCGGCGACGGGCCGCAGCACGAACCGCCGCTCTCGGCGATTTTGCCGTAACCTTCGCGGACCTTCTGCCGCACCGTTTCGGAATCAGTGTTTCGTGTCATAGCTACAAGAACGACTGCGCTTCAATCGCCCACCCACGGATTTGCCACCATGGTGTTCATCAAAATGTTGTTCATCAGGAGCGTGGCGAGGCTGAGGTCGTAGCACGTCCGATAATCGGGGCACGCCACGCACTTCTCCCAAGCCTCGCACTTGACCTCCAAGCTCCGCCCTTGCGCCCCCGTGCCCGAACCGACAACCAATGCCGTGAACGCCTGCCCCTCCAGCTTTTCCTTGCGCTTCAACTGCGTGAATTCAGGAAACATCCCCCCGTAACACGCTTCCCGGTTCGCTGGGGCATTCATCTGTTCATCCTCCTCGCTTGGTCCTTCCGCCCCGCCCCGTATGCCTCAAACACTCTTCTGATCTCGTCACGCACGCGGCGGAACACGACGAGCTTTTCCTCATCTGTGCCGGTGGCGTGCGCCGGGTCGTCAAAGCCCCAATGGTAACGGTTCACCTGGCCGGGGAACATCGGACACGCTTGGTCGGCGTTGCCGCAGACGGTGATGACAGTCTCGACGGGCTGCTTCAGGAACTGGTCCATGTGTTTCGAGTGATGGCCGGAAATATCAATACCAATCTCCTTCATCACCTGAATGCCGAGCGGATGGACGTATCCGGCGGGCTTTGACCCGGCGCTTTGCACATCGAGAATTTCGCCCGCCGCCGCGCGCAGGATGCCTTCGGCCAGATGGCTGCGGCAGGAATTGCCGGTGCAGAGAATGAGGACGGTCGGTTTCACTTTTGACATTGGCGTTTGCATAGTTCCGCAGGGTCTTGTTTCAGGATTCGTTTAAGGGCCTTCTGGTCTTCGGTAGCGCGCGGATTGCCGTCGAGCGACTTCGCGACCCAGTCAATCGCTTCGCACACCTCCACGGGGGCGTTCTTGCCCGGTAGCTTGTAGTAAATCCAGCGGCCATCCTTGCGCGACTCCACCAACCCGGCCTGAAAGAGGATGGACAGGTGCTTCGAAATGGTGGATGGAGCGAGGCCAAACAGCTCCGTGATCTGGCAGACGCACAATTCGCCCTGCCGCAAGGCCAGCAGCGTGCGGATGCGGTTCTCGTCCGCCAGCGCCTTGGTAATGTTCATGAACGCGCGCATAGTGTATTTCTGCATTTCGTCACACAGCGAAATATAAATGCCGTATCTTTCCCTGCAAGTCAAATCACTCTTCCCCGAGCTAGTATTCCGCTCCGCATCAGCACCTGCCCGCAGGCAATGAGAACCCAACGTCCGCTTCCCCGGACACAACTGCGCTTATGCCTACCGTGCGAGCCGCAGCGCCAGGTCAGCCACGCGCAGGCCGGTGTTGCGGGCTGTGCCGAGGCCGAGATCGTCGCCGCTGATGTCGTCTTTCGTCGATAGCACCGTGCCGCCTTGGAACGCGGGCGGGCGACCGCCCACGGGAATCATGCCGAAGCAAAGCATCGCCGTTTGAATCTGCTCAATGATCAACTCCTGCCCGCCGTTGCGGAACGCGCCCGTGGCAATGACACCCACCGGTTTGCCGTCCAGCAGCATCTTCGGCTCGCGCAAGGGCGCACAGCGTTCAATGAATGCCTTGGTCAATGCGCTCAAACTGCGGAAGTAGGAGGGCGAGCCGATGATGAGCCCGGCTACGGCCGGGTCTTGGAGTTTCGGCAGGATGGCCGTGAAGTCGTCCTTCGGTGGCGTAGGCGACCAGCCGGCGATGTTCAGTCCACCCAAGTCTATCAACTCCACCTGAATCCGTGCATCAAGTCCCTTGGCGGCGTCCAGCGCGGCTTGAACGGCTTTGGCCGTGGTCATGCCTTTGCGTGGGCTGCACGAGATGCCAAGAATCTTCAGCGGCTTGCCGCCACCCGATTCGGCGGCGAAGGTGGAGACGGTGGTTGCAGCCATCGCGGCAACACTCGCAGTGGCGAGGAAGTTGCGGCGGGTCACATGTTCATTCATGGAATGTCCTTTCGATCTGCTTGGTTTGTTGGTTCGCGGTCACGGTGTCCGCCTTGTCGGGAAGCACCGCAGATTCAACCGGCCAGCAACTCCGCCCCGCGATCCGCGATCTGGCGGATGCGGGCAGCAGTGACACGCGTTGCGCCTTTCTCGAATTGGAAGTCGCGCTCCAGTTGCAGGTGGGCAAAGTCGCTGAAGCCCGCCAGTTCCATCGTCTTGCGGGCGCACTCTTCCTTACAGCCGTCAATCACCAGCACTTTGGCGGCGGAGCGGGTGTTGGCCAGGATGCCTTCCACTCGACCGCCAATGCCCGCGAGGCAATACATCTTCCCGGCGAGGTCCAGCGTCATCTGGCGTGCGGCGCGGTCCGAGAGACCGCCCACATCGGAAGCGCCGGAGCATGGGAAGATGAGCTTGGGCGCGGCCTGACAGGTGCATTGAGTTGGAGTAGTCGTGGGATTCAATTCGATTGTTAGCGAGGGTGTTCAATTGGTTCGGATTCCGGCACTGTGGCGGCTGGCCGCGAACTGCGGCTCGCCATCCAGGTGTAAAGCACCGGCACGAGGAACAGCGCGACGAAGACGTTCAGCAACAGTCCGCCAATCGCCGCCGCCGCCATCGGGCGGAGCAACTCGCCGCCTTCTTCCAACGCGAACGCCAGTGGTGCGAAACCGAGCACGGCGGGCAGCACGGTCATCAGGCGCGGACGCAACCGGCTCAGGCCCGCGCCCAGCGTGGCTTCGAGCAGCGGCTTGCCCGCGGCGCGCTGGTGCTCGGCCGTTTCGATGAGCAGCACGCCGTCAATCACGTTGGCCGCGAGCACGATCATCGCGGCGATGATGACGGTCGCGCCAAACGGCTGGCCCGCGATCCACAGGCCGTAGCCCATGCCGGTGAGGCAGAAGGGCGCGGCGATCAGAATGACGAGCGGCAGGCGAAGGCTGTTGAACTGCGCCGCCAGCACGATGAACGAGAAGAACACCGCCAGTCCGAGAATGCGCTTCACCACGCCCTGCATCTCGGCCATCTGCCGGGCCTTGCCGCCGATGGTGTAGTTGTAACCGGTGGGCCACGACACCTCCGCGAGCGCCGCGCGCGTGGCGTTCTGCGCGGTGCTGAGATCCACGTTCTGCGAATCGCAGCGCACGATGACCTGCTTGATCTGATTTTGGCGCACGATCTCGACCGGGCCGGTGGCGGAGCGCACTTTCGCGACTTCGCGCAGCCGGACGTGGTCGCCGGCGGGCGTTGTGAGCACGAGATTCTCGACGTCGGAACGCGAGCGCAGGCTGCGCTCGGGGACGAGCACGCGCAGGTCGTAAAGTTCACTGGCCTCGCGGAAACGCGTGGGCACGTCGCCGCCGATGTAACCGCGCAACGTGCCGGCGATGGCGGCCACGGTCAGCCCGTGCTCGGCGGCTCGGGTGCGGTCAATCTCCACCTGCCATTCGGGCTTCGAGTAATCGAGCGAGACGTAAATGTTCGCCAGTTCCGGGCGCTGGCGCAGACGCGCGGCGATGTCGTTGGCGAGGGTGAAAAGCGTGTCAATTTCCGAGCCGTTGATTTCCACCTCGATCTCCGCCTGGCCCAGCGTGCGGATGCCGCGCATCTTGGCCTGATAAACCGCCAGCACCGCTCCGGGCGCATGCACCTTGGCCACCTTCTTGCGCAGCTCCGCGATATAGTCGGTTGTGGAGATGTCGCGCTCACCGGACGGCACAAGTTCGATGTCCACCTCGCCTTCGTTGCCGATCTTGTTCGTGTAGAGCCCGCGCACCGCCCCGCCGATGAGCGTGAACACACTGCGCACCCGCTTGTCGCCGCGCAGGAGCGCCTCGATCTGTGCGGTGATGGCGTCCATGCGTTCGAGCGCCGCCCCCGCCGGCATCCGCACTTTCACCACGATGCGGCCGTCGTCCACGGCCGGGAAAAACTCCGCGCCTGCTTTTTTGAAAAGCACGACTCCCAACGCCGCGACGGCGACAAACACAATCAACGCGACCACACGGGCGTTCAACGCGCGGCGCAGCAGCCAGCCGTAGGCGGCTTGCAGGCGGCGATTGAGCCGTTCGCTCCACGAATCCTCGTGATGTTCCGCGCGCAACAGCGTCGAGCCGAGCATCGGCGTGAGCGTGATCGCGCCCAGGCCCGCGATGACCATCAGGCCAAGCACCACGAGCACGAGTTCGCGGAACAGCAGCGTGATCATGCCCGGCACGAGCAGGAACGGCGCGAACAGGGCGACGAAGGTGATCGTCGCGGCGAGGATCGCCCCGCCGACTTCGCGCGTTCCGGCCTCGGCCACCGCCGCACGCGGCTCGCCTTTTCGCAGGCTGCGCAGGCGGGTGATGTTTTCGACCACGATGATTGAGGCGTCGGGCAGCACGCCGATGGCGACGACCAGTCCGCCGAGCGAAAAGATGTTCAGCGAAAAGCCCGCCAGCCGCATGACGAAGAAGTTCACCAGCAAGGCGAAGGGCAACGCGATGCCGATGATGAGCACCTGGCGCGGACTGCCGAGGAACAGGAACAGCACGAGAATCACCAGCGCCAGCGCCTCCAGCGCCGTGTTGCGCACACCCTTCATCGAATCCACGATGTAATCGGCCTGGTTCTCCAGCAGCTTGTAGGACAGACCGGCGGGAAAGGCGGGCGCGAGTTCGGCGAGGCGGCGCTCGACGTTGCGCACGGTGAGGACGGTGTTGGCATCGGCTTGCTTGATGATGTTGGCCTTTACGGCAGGCTTGCCGTTGAGCCGGGTGATGAGCCGGACCTCCTCGTGGGAATCCTCGACCGTCGCCACGTCGGCAATGCGGATGCGGGCGCTGCCTTCGCCCCGAACGAGGACGATCTGGCGGATGGTTTCGAGGTCGTTGAATTCGCCCAGCGTGCGGACGATGGTCTCGCGGTTCGGCCCGGTGACGCGCCCGCCGAGGCGTTGCACGTTTTCCTCGCGCAGCCGCCGTTCGACGAGTTCGAGGCTGAGACCGTGTTTCTCCAGCTTGCCGCCGTCCACCAGAATGCGGATTTCGCGTTCGAGTCCGCCCGCGACATCCACCGCCGCCACGCCACCGGCGGCGAGCAGCCGGTCGGTGAGCCAGTTGTCCACCCAGGTGCGCAGTTGCGTGAGGTCCATGCGGTCAGACTCGAAGGCGACTTGCACGATGGGCAGTTGCGAGGGGTCGGCCTTGATGATGACCGGCGGATCAATGTCCGGCGGGAGATCCTTTTGCGAACGCGCGAACGCGGCGAGCGTGTCCTGATACGCCACGTCCACGTCCACCCCGTAGCGGTAGTTCACATCGAGTTGGTAAAGCCCTTCGAGCGCACTGGACGTGAGATAATCGAGGCCATCCACGGACGCGATCTGGCGCTCGATGGGATCGGCGAGGTTGCGGTCAATGTCCTCGGGGGTCGCGCCGGGCCAGACGATGGAAAGCTTGATGAGCGGATACTTGACCGACGGCAGGAAATCCACTGGCAGCGTGCCGATGTTGAGCGCGCCGAAGATCGCCAGCCCGAGCGCGACAATGGCGGTGGAAATGCGGCGGGTGATGGCGGTGCGAATCATGGCTTCGCTTCTTTCGCGGCGGGCTTGTTGCCTTCGGGTTTGGCGGTGGGCTTGCTGCCACCTTCAAGGCGCACGGCCGCGCCATCCTTCACGCGTTCGATGCCGCCCACGATCACACGGTCGCCGGTCTTCAGTCCGGTGCGAATCCACACGCGACCATCCTGCTCGAATCCGGCTTCCACCGAGCGGCGCGCGGCTTTGTCTTCGGCGAGCACGAAGACGAATGGCTTCACTCCGTCGCCCAGCACGGCTTCTACCGGGACGGTCAGCGCCGAGGGTTGCTCCTCCAGCACGGCGCGGATGCGGGCAAACATGCCGGGCGAAAATGTGGCTTCCTTCGGCAGCTCCGCCTCGAACGAGCGCGTGCGCAAGCGCCGATCCAGTTCCGGGTAGGCGCGGACGATTTCGAGCGTGAAGGACCGGCCCGGCAGCGCGTCAAACGTCACCTGCACGCGGCCGCCTGCGGCCAGCGCGAAGGCGTGGTCCTCCGGCACGGCGAAGCGCAAGACGAGACTGGTGGGATCGTAAAGGTCCACAAGCGGCGTGCGGGGCGCGACGTAATTGCCATCAGCCACCCGCACGCGTGACACCACACCAGCCCACGGTGCGCGGATGGAATAATCGTCGGCGGCCTGTTCGGCCTGGGCCAGCGCGGCGCGGGCACGCTCCAACGCGGCCCGCGCGGTGTCGAGTTGATCGCCGGCAATGGCCTTTTCCTTCACCAGCGCCTCGATGCGGCGGAATTCCTGTTCCTGACGCCGCAACTCCTCTTTGGCCGAAGCCTGCGCCGCTTCCGCAGAAAGCTGCCGGCCAATCCGCAGCAACTCCTGTCCTTCGGTCACGCGGTCACCTTCGCGCACGCGGCAGCCGAGCACCGGCCCTTCGGCGGGCGAAGCCAGCCCGGCGACGGTCGTCGGTTCAATCGTCCCGGTGACGGTGAGCAGCCGGACAAAGGCACGGTTCGTCACGACTTCAACTGTCACGGCAGCGGGCGGCGGCGTGGGCTTGCCGGAGCTGGCTTTGCCGCAACCGGTGACGGCGAGCACGACCGCCAGAGCAGCGGGCGAAAGACGACAAAGGATGCGAAATGATTTCATGGCTTGGAGGAGGAACTGTTGCCCTTGCTGGCGACGGGATCAGCTTGCAGCGCGGGCAAGACGGCGGCTTGCGTGAAAACGTGGCCCGCCGCGAAATCGCGCGCGGCGAGCGAAATGGAATGGTCCGCCAGCGCGCGGGCACGGAGCGATTCCGATTCGACGGTGGCGGATTGTGCGTCCAGCACATCCGTGATCGTGCCCTGGCCGAGTTCGTATTTGCGCTGTTCGATACGCAGACTTTCCTGTGACTGCTCCACCGCTAGCCGGGACGCTTCGATCCGTGCGGCGGCAGCGCGGACACCGGCCTCGGCATTGGCCAGTTCGAGCCGGCGCTGCAAGGTCGTTTCCGCCGCCGCTTCCTCGCGGGCACGCTGGTTCGCACGCGCCTCGCTCACGCGCGATTTGGTGCGACCGAAATCCCAGATGTTCCACGTCAGGGCAACGCCGGCGAACCCCAGATCGTAATCCTCACCGCTGTGGAAATCGGCGCGCGGGCCGTAGGTGGCGACGCCTTCCACGGTGGGCCAATAGCCGGAACGCGCAGCATGCACCTGTTGCCCAGCGGAAGCGGATCGAGCTTGCGCGGCGGCTTCATCGGCGCGCAACTCCCGACTGGCAATCACGTCAGCCGAAGTTGCGGCGGGCGTGTTCAATGTGTCGGCGAGTTCCCACGCAGCGGAAGGTTCGCGGCCCATGAGCACGGCAAGAGTGGCCTGGATGATTTCGAGCCGGTTGCGCGCTTCGATGGCGCTTTGTTCCACGCGCGCGAGACGCACCGCGACGCGCAGCCGGTCCACTTCGGCGGCTTTTTGTTGGCGGAGCAACGCGTCAATACGTTCCACCTGCGCGGTGAGCGTCGCCCGGGATTGGTCCAGCGAACGGATGACCGCGCGCAACGCGAGCGCATCTTCGTAAAGCGTCACCACCCGCACCGCCAGGGACTGACGGGCAAACGCAAGATCACTGGAAGCGGCCTCCGCCAGCAGGCGCGCGGCGTCTTGTTCAGCGGCCAGCCGTCCGCCGGCGTAGATGGGAACTGAAACCCCTGCCGTCGCCTGCCAGGTGTCCCGGGTGAAAATGCCCGGCTGGTTGTTTTCGGTGGCGGGTTGCAGGCGATAGGGATCGCTGGTGTGATTCGCGCTGCTTGCGGCGAACAGTTTCGGCAAACGCGCGGCCGTGCTGCCCTTGGCCCGTGCGCCGGCGGCGTCAGCGTCGGCGGAGCGCGCCAGCAACGTGTGGTTGGCGGAGAGGCTTTCGCGCAAACAATCGGTGAGCGTCAGCGCGTTGGTGGTTTCGGCTCGAAGCAAGCCACCTTTCAGCAGAAAAACCAGAACCACGGCGGCCAACGTGCCGGCGCTTGGGCGATGTAGCTTTGTGTTCATGGAGCGGTGTAGATGAGCCATACGCCGCCGAGCATGACGAGAATGCCGCAGATGATTTTGACTGCGGCCAGTCCTTTGGACTGTTCGTTCCAGTTGAGGAAGCGTTGGACAACTTCCGTTGAAGTGCCCGCCAGGATGATCACCGAGCAGTGACCCATGCCGTAAGCCAGCAACAGACTGGCCGCGTAGAATGGCGCTGCCCCACCCAGTTTGAACGTCACCGCCAGCATCGGGGCCATGTAGGCAAACGTGCAGGGGCCAAGAGCGATGCCGAACACCAGTCCCAGGATGAGCGCCGCCAACAGCCCCTTGCGCTTCATCCCCACTGGTCCCGCGCCGGAGAAATTCAACGGAATTACGCCCACCAAATGCAGCCCCACCACGAAGAAGATGAGCGCAACGAAGTAATTCCCGTAGCGCCCCACGTCACCCATCATGCGGCCAGCGGCGGCGGTGATTGCGCCGATGGCTGCGATGGTGACGAGAATGCCAACTGCGAACAGGGTGGAAGTCCAGAACGCTCGCTTGGCTGTCACCTGGCCTTGTTCGCTGATGAATCCAACGATGAGCGGGATGCTCGCGAGATGGCAGGGGCTGAGGACAATGCTCAAAATGCCCCACACGACGGCGGCAGACAGCGCAACCAGCGGCGCGCCCTCAACCGCGTGACTCAGATTTGTGAAAAGTTGCTCCATAAATCAGTGATCATCCGCAGCAGGAGGCAACGCGGATTGGTTGGTGCTCGCCGGCTGGCTTGTTCCATTCAGGAAGTTTCGCACTTCGGTTTCCACGTAGGCATTGAGCTTGATCGGCTCGTGAACCAGTTGCCAGGTGTCACCGAGCAGCTTCCAGGCTCTTTCCTTGCCGTCGGTCCGTCGGACGAGCACCAAAGACGGGCAAGGCAACTTGTAGTCGGTCAGAAAGTGAGCGTTCTCCGGCAGTTCGTAGTTCACAGGCGTAAACGCCAGTCGGTCACTGGCGAGTTCGCTGCTGAACTCCTGCTCGATCACGAGCTTCGCGAGCTTTTCAATCAACAGGCAGGTTTCACAACGCACCGTGCCGTGGAAGTAATACGCGATGACTTGTTGAGCCGTGGCGTTGGTGTTGACCTGATTTGTGCCGGTAACGACTAGCTTCGCATCCAGTGCGGCCACGAGCGGACAGCACGCCCCGCCATTGTTGATGCGATCAGCATTTCCCTTTCGTTGCGTCGAAGATAGCACCGCGACAGCAGCCAGGGCCGCGAGCACGAGAAGGATTTGTGTGCGCGGCTTCACTTGCACTCGCCCAGTTTACACGCCTTCGCGATTTGTTCGGGCGACAACTTCATCTTGTCAGCGAGTGCTTGAGCGATGGTGATCTGGCGACCAGTCATCGTCGGGCGCGCGTCCAGCCACTTTTGCAGGTTCGCTGCGTTGACGAAGAAACCCTGCTTGAAGCAGCCGGCGGATACCCACTTACCCTCAGCATCCTTCTTCTGACCAAACCAGGCCACAGCACTTGCGGGTTCAAGCGACGCAATCTGGCCATTTAGCGTTTTCACTCGAATCAATTCGCCGGTCAGTCCGTCCTTCGCTTCCACTTCGATGTCCTGCTTCAACCGCGCCGCCACTCCCATCGAACAATGCGTGCAACACCCGTGTCCGTGTGTTGTGCCAAACTTCACCCCGCAGGCGTCCTCCGGATACACGGCGCGGTCACAGAACGCGCACCGCGTCGCCAGTTCCTTGGACCACAGCACGTCCCAGGTGAGCACATTGCCGGGACTGCCCTGCTGTTCCTTCACGGCGGCGTCTTTGTCGGCAAATGCCTTAATGGTCGGACGCCCCTTGGCATCCATGCCGTAAAGGTAGATGGCCGTAGTCGCGGGGATGAGGTTGTCGCTTGCCCAATCGCTGACGCTGACTTTCGCGTCCACCGCTTTGGCGTCAGCGCCGACGAGACTGGAGAAGTAGATGAAGTAGCAATGCGGCGAGCATAGGAGGCGTTGTTCGGTCTCGCCCTTCACCAGCGTTTTGGCTTTCCCATTCACATCGCCGTCGCACATGAAGCACACTTGGTCGCGCGGTCGGGCGTCCGCTGCGACGGGTTGCTCCCGGACAATCACGGCGCTTGACTTACCGCTTGCCTCGACTCCGAGTTCCTTCCACTTGCTCAGGATGTCCTCCTTGCCGAAGAATCCCGTGTGTCGGAACAGTTCCTTGCCGTCGGCGTCATAGAAGATTTGCGTGGGGATCATCTCGATGCCGTATTTCTTGCCCTCATCGGGATTTTCCCAAACGTCAATGAACTCCGTCTTGAACTGGCCGGCGTAATCCCGCTTTAACTCGTCCAGAATGGGTTTCATCATTTTGCACGGAATGCACTTGCCCGCGCCCAAGTCCACGAGGCGCGGCAATTTCGCCGTCACTGCCGGGCCGGGTGCGGCCTGGCTGGTTGCTGAAACACTCGCCTCTGCTTTGATGTCGCTGTTGGCTGGCGTCTTGTTCTGCTTCAAGACGACCGCGGCCACAACTGCCGCTGCAACGGCGACGAGGATGAGAATCTTTGCTGGTGCTTTCATGGTAATGAGGATTGCGGTGTTTACGGTTTGATTTTCTGGTAGAGCGCGGGCAGGCGCGTGCGATACAGCTCGCTGACCTGCGCTTCCATTTCGGCCAGCGGCTTCACCGGGATGAGGTCCATCACCTCGGCGGGCGTGAGGCCGGATTCCAGCAACGTCCGCGTCGCGCCGCAGACCGTGCGTTTCAACGCCGGAGCGATGTCGCCATCAGTCAGGCCAAAACCCGCCGCCACTTCGCGCAAGGCTTGCAGTTGAAACCACAGGTAGGTTGCGCCCATGCCGGAGAGCAGTGCATAGCCTTCCAGCTTTGACTCGGCCACTTCGGGCGATTCGCCCAACGGTTTGAGCAGGGCCACGAGTTCGGTCTTGTCGGCTGCCGTCAGCACCGGACCGAACGCAGCCGGATTGAAGCCCAGGTGAATCACTGACGGCGCGTTCGGAATCACCCTCGCCAGACGGTCGAATCCGCCGAGCAGTTCAGTCAGCTTTGCGATGGTGAACTTGGGCGCGAGCGATACCACCAGCGCGCCGGGTTTTATGCTGCCTTTGATGCCGGCGAGGACTTCCGCCATCACGGGCGGATGCACGGCGAGGAACACAATGTCTTGCGCCGCTGCTGCCGCACTCTGCGCGACCGTTTCGATGGACGGAAATCGCGCCTTCAGTTTGCCCAGCGTTTCCGCGTTACAATCGCTGACAACGATTTTGGCGGGCAGTTGCCCGGCCCGCTGCCAGCCTTCGAGGAAAATGCGGGTCACCCGTCCGCCGCCGACAAATCCAATCGTTCGATCACTCATAGGTGTCCTTTCACTTCTCTCCAAGCTCAGTTCACGCCGCCGCTTGTTGCAGGATGGTCTTGATTTCAGGGATGCTCGGCACTTTGCCAGTCACCTTGATCGTGCCGTTCACGGCCAGCGCGGGCGTCATCATCACCCCCAGCGCCATGATTTGTTTGAGGTCCGTGACCTTGTTGATCTCGGCCGCGACGCCGAGTTCTTTGACGGCCTGTTCGGTAAATTGCGCCAGTGTCTTGCACTTCGAACAACCGGGTCCGATAACGAGGATTTGCATGATCTATTTCCTTTCTCTTGAGGTTAAAACAACGCTCCGTAAATCAATCCGGTGATCGTGGCCATGATCACCACCAGCACGACATACACAACGACCTTCTTGGTGCCCATGATGCTGCGGAGCACCAACATGCTGGGGAGCGAAAGCGCAGGGCCGGCGAGCAGCAGTGCCAGCGCGGGGCCTTTGCCCATGCCGGAGCCCATTAGGCCCTGAAGAATCGGCACCTCCGTCAGCGTGGCGAAATACATGAACGCGCCCACAATCGAGGAAACGAAGTTCGCCATGAATGAATTGCCGCCCACCGATTGGCTCACCCACACCGAGGGGATCAACCCTTCCTGGCCCGGTCGTCCCAGCAGCATTCCGGAGACGAACACGCCGCCGATGAGCAGCGGGAAGATCTGTTTGCCCAGCGTCCACGTCGCGTCCAACCACTCGCGGCCTTCGCCGGGATTCCTGGCACAGAGCACCGCCAGTCCAGCACAGCCCACGATGAAGGCAATCAGTGGTTCATGGGGGAACGCAAAGCTCAGGATGACTACCGGCAGCGCCGCAAGCGCCAGTTCTCTCCACTTGAACCCAAACCAGAGTCCCAGCGCCACCCCCAACCCGGCAGCGAATGCCGCCGCCACGGGCCATTTCCACGCGAAGATTTCAGCCCAGAGGCCGGTCGTTTCCGCTGGTTTGCTCCAATTCGCGAACACCAGCACGCCCACCATCGAGGCGAAAAACAGCACGTTTTGCCAAAGCGGACGTTTGACCTCCACTTCGGGCATCTCCGCCGCCGCTTCTGCCTTCGCTTGCTCCTCACGTCGGAAGACCAGATGCATGGCGAATCCGACAATTACACTGAACGCCACCGCCCCAATCGCTCGTGCCGTGCCCAGTTCCATGCCGAGAATCCGCGCCGTCATCACGATGGCCAGGACGTTGATGGCTGGGCCGGAGTAGAGGAACGCCGTCGCGGGTCCGAGACCAGCCCCACGCATCCAGATGCCGCCAAACAGTGGCAGCACGGTGCAGGAGCACACCGCCAGGATCGTCCCAGACACCGAGGCCACCCCGTAGGCCAGCGCCTTGTTCGCCTTCGGCCCCAGGTAGCGCATGACCGAAGCCTGGTTGACGAAGGCGCTGATTCCCCCCGCGATGAACAGCGCCGGAATCAGGCAAAGCAGAACGTGCTCCTGTGCATACCACTTGGTCAGTTCCAGCCCTTCCTTGAGCGCGTTGTCGAAACGAGGCACGCCCACCGGCAGGAAGAACAGCAAGATAAAGACAGCCGCGAACCCGCCGAGAATCTTGAGTTCCCGGCTCCAGTTCGCATTCCCGACATCGGCTTCACACGCGCCATTCATGATTCGATAATCCTGCGCTTATTCGACATTTAGCTAATCCAGCAAGTCCACACTCAAAAAAAGGGATTCCGCCCGCGTCTCTACGCACGGGTCTTCTCACGCACCGAAGCCACGCACTGGAAGAAGTTCATGACGCACGGCGTCACCAACCGGTAGAACACTTGAGCACCGCGCTTATCGTCGTCCACGATGCCGGCGTGCTTGAGTTGGGACAGATGCCGGGAAACGGTGGGCATTTCCGATCCGACCAATGCGGCCAATTCGCATACGCACCGCTCGCCCCGGGACAATTCGTCCAGCATGAGCAGACGACCCGGATGGGCCAACGCCTTGAACACCTGCGCCTGTGCTTTGAACTGCGCGACTGACGGTTTACTTGCCATCACGAGTAGGAATTTAGCAAAGTGGCTAACAGTGTCAACCCCCAGTTTCTCCCGACTTCCATTGTCGCCCCAATATGCCCGGTCAACGACCAGGATCGTGATCCGCAGGCTTGGCTGAAGTTGGCGGGCGAACAGAAGGGGTGGAGCACTCCGCACAGCCAGTCTGCTCTCGCGGTTCACAACCAATGACTTTGCCGCGCCGGTCAAACTCGAATTTGCAGCACTCGTCGAGCATCTGCTTCAACTGCGCCCGGCCACGCTGCACGCGTGACTTCGCGCCGGAAAGGGAAATGCCGAGACGCTTTGCCAGTTGCTGCTGCGTCAAACCGTCAAGCTCGGTCAGAACCACCGCCTCGCGATACAGTTCCGGCAGGCTGTAGATCATCCGGCGGAACGACGCCTTCAGTTCCTCAATTTCGCCATCGTTCGCATCTGGATCGGCAGGCAGCGTCTCCGGCACTTCGACCGTTTCCTTGTGCGTCCGGTAATGGTCAATGATGGCGTTGCGGGCAATGAGGTAAATCCAACCTTGAAGCTTCGCCGGGTCTTGGAGTTGCCCCAGCCGCTTCTGAATCTTCACGAAGACATCCTGCCGGATGTCCTCCGCCGACGCCGGGTCAGACACCCGCGAACGGATGAACTGCCCCAGCTTGTCGGCGAATTCATGCCAGATATGTTCCAGCGTTGCGTTCATCAGTCCGTCAAGGTTTCACGGCTTCGATGCTGGCAGACGCTACATAATCCTCCGCCTTCCGACCCGGAAACCACCCGCCGATAATCTCACGGCTTTCACCTTTGCGCACGATCCGAATGTTGATGAATCCAGCCTGATTCAACATGGCTTTGAGGTCATCCACGAGCGAAGCGCCTGCCACACAGCCCGTGTAAAGCTCCCAATCCTTGCGCAGTTCTTCAGGAATCTGCGCGATGGCGACGATGTCGGAAACCGCGATCCGTCCGCCTGGTTTCAGCACGCGGAACGCCTCACAAAACACGCGCGGCTTGTCCGGCGAGAGATTGATGACGCAGTTAGAGATAATGACATCCACCGTCGCGTCCGCCACTGGCAGGCTCTCAATCTCGCCGAGCCTGAACTCGACGTTTTCGTATCCGCCACTGACTTTGTTTTTTCGCGCCTTGCTCACCATTTCCGGTGTCATGTCCACACCGATAACGCGACCCGTCGGGCCAACCGCCCGCGCAGCAAGGAACGCATCGAAGCCCGCGCCACTGCCCAAATCGAGCAGGGTCTCGCCGGGCTTCAATGCGGCGATTGCTTGAGGGTTGCCACAGCCCAATCCGAGGTTTGAGCCTTCAGGCACTGCGCCAGTGTCTTCAGCAGAGTAACCCACCCCTTGCGATACAACTGCGGCATCATGGTCAACCATGGCCGTCGTTCCGGAGGGGCTGCAACACGTCGGCGCACAGCCGCAGCTTCCGCCGTCCTGAGCAATCCGTCCGTAGCGTTCACGAACGGTCTGTTTCACTGTGTCGTTTTCGAATTCTTGTGTCTTCATCGTTCTTGATTGTGTTCCGGACTACATGTCTTCGCAGTCCCTTTCAGCATTAAAGACGAACGAATCTGAAAAAGGACGCAGGACTTCTTGGTCCGTTTGCCAACCGCGTGTTGGAAGTCACGCGGACTGCATGCGCACTTTGTGTGGCTGCTACATCTGCCATCTCGCGCCATGTGCTGAACTGTTGGTGTGAGCACGAGAACGACTGTAGCGTCCGGCGACCAACGCTGGGGCATCTACCACACCGACCGGGAATACGCCCGCTTGATGGGCGATCCGTTGCGGACTGTTGTTGAAGCGCCCACCAAGCTCGCCGCCAAGGAAGCTGCCGCTCGCCTTGGTTTCAGTGAGCCTTGGGCACATCCCCTCGGTCCGGAGGAAATCCAACGCGCGGAATGGTTGCCCAAGCGCCGGCACACCCAGCGTCCCGAACTCACCCGCAAGTCTTCACGCGGAATCCACATCTGACTATGCACGCACCGACGACCGCTCAAATCCGAACCGCCATCCAAGTGCTGAAACGATTCGGCGAACACATCAACCGCAACGCGGCGAATCTAATCGTTGAGCTGCCGGAGACCCGACTCGGCGCTCACGTGGGAGCGCGGGCGAAGGTGGTGAGCATCGAACAAATCAACCGCATTCAAGCCGTGACCGCGCAATTAGAGCAGTGGCGGACCGAGCTCAGCCAGCATCAGAGGCAGTGCGTTTCTCATCATGATTAAGACAGGACAAGCCTTACCCCTTGTTGCCACAAGGATTCTGCGTCCGCGAATGAGTCGCGGTCTGAGCGCGGAACAACCGCGCAACATCATCGGCTCGCGGCCACGGCAACAGCCTGTCCGTGAACCTAATTTGGCCAAGCACAGGGCGCATCCGCGCGCTGTCCATGTCCGCGAACAGCCCGCGATTGCGTTCTGTCCACGCCCGCAGACACGGCAAGGAACTGTCCTTGGACAAGGACAAGCAGCGGCTTCCGCTATCCGCGAACAGGCAGCGGCAGCGGCCAGAACTCAACTGCCGTCACTCCATGACCTCGGTCGGTCAACGTCCTCAACTGCGCCGACGACGAGGACTTTCCATGGCTCGCACTTGGCAATGGCATGTCCGCGTCAACGCATCCGCGTGTCCGTCTCGCCGCCGAGCGCATTCCCCGTCCACATCCACCACGCTCCCGCGTATGACCTCATTTGATCCAGCCAGTGTCCGGCAGGCGGTCGCTGAGTTTACGCCGCGCCGTCCAGAGAAGTTCCAGGACCTGATCCCGGCCAAGGATGTCATCGCAGAACTCCGGCAGAAGCGCGCGTCGTATCGCGCGATTGCCGAACTGCTCACGCAGCATTGCCTGCCGACCAGCAAGACGGCTGTCGCCGTGTTCTGTCATGAGGTGCTTGGCGAAATCGTTCGTCCGCGACGGCGTCCCGGGCGCAAGCGGTCCGTTGTCCCCGCCGTGTCCAGCCCTGAAGCGGCCCAACAGCATCCACCGGACGCGCTCCCGGTCGCAGAACCACCGGCCAATGTCAGCAGCGAGGACTCTCAACAGCCGCGCCCGCGCGGGCCGCGCATTGCCCAGGTGCGGATGCTCAAACTCCAGACCACATGAAACGACTCGATTTGATCCTCAACGGCAAAGGCGGCGTCGGCAAAAGCTTCTTTGCCGTGAACTTCGTCCAGTTCCTCAAGGACAAAGGCATGCCGCACGTCGCGATTGACTCCGACAACGAGAACTCGACGTTGAAGCGGTTTCATCCAGACGCACGATTTCTCGACCTGGACAACCGCCGCGAACTCGACGGCATCTTTGCCGCGCTGGAGAAATCTCAACTCGTCGTCATGGATTGCCGGGCGGCCTCGACCGACCTGTTCATTGAATACTTTGCCGAGATAGACCTGCCAGCCGTTCTCGCGGCGATGGGTGGGCAACTCACGCTCGTCATGCCGGTGAATCACGAGGCCGACAGCGTGGACCAGGTGCAGCGGCTCGCCGACCAGTTCGGCAAGCAGTCCGGTTACGTCGTGGTGCGCAACGCCGCACACAGCGACAGCTTCGCGCTGTTTGAATCCTCGGAGGTGCGGGCGCAGCTCAAGGACAAGCTTGGCGGGCGCGAAATCGCGATGGCCCGTTTGCAGGATTGGCTCGTGGAGATGCTCAATGCTGAGAACGTGACCATCACCGCCGCGGTCAAGCACGCTGCGTTCAGCCTCCTTGATCGGCAGCGCCTTCAGACCTGGCAGCGCAAGCTCTACGGCGAAATCGAATCGGTCACGGAACTCCTTTTGCCGACCAAGTAGCCTATGCCAAACATCGAACCCGACTTTGACGACGACTTCGAGCGGGCGGTTGCCGACTGGCGCGAACGATACCGACTGCGCGAGGACGATGCGGTGCTGCTGCTGGTCGACCTATTCCGCATCCACCAGCGACATTGGGATGACCTGCGACGGCGCGAATTGCCGTCGTTTGAACTGGTGCGGGCCGACATCGCAAAGCTCGCGGAAACGACGCGGACATTTCAGGCACAGTCAGCGGCCCTGCTGGACGCCTTGAAGAAGCTGCCCTCGACGCATCTCGCGGCCCGAATCACCCGGACGGCGGCATTCTTCGCCGCGCTCGCCAGCCTGCTGGCTGGATACCTGATCGGGAGGGCGTGGCCGTGAAACTGGACTTCATGCCAATCAGTCCGATCGCATTCCCGCCAGACCTCGAAGTGATGTTCCGGCATCCCCAATACCTCCTGCTGGCTGGCGCGATTGGATTGGCACTGGTAGCCGCGTGGCTCTTGTTCGCACCGGCGAAGCGGGGATTTGTTGCGCGCCTGGGCGGGTTGACGTGGCGGCGAAATCAGTTTTGCCGTGGCTGGCTCATCACCGGCGACACCGGCTCAGGCAAAACCAGCTCTGGAATCAACCAACTCGCGCACCAGGTCTTCCAGAACGAGCCAACGTGGGGCGGCCTGTGCATCGACGAAAAGGGGGTCTATTGGGAGACGCTCGCTGCTATGGCCCGGCACTACGGGCGCGAGCACGACCTGATTCATCTGCAAATCCGCGCCAACGACGCGGATGGCCAGTGGACGCCGCCGCACCGCTACAACCTGACCGGCGACCGAAGCATCCCATTCACGACCTACGCCAAGTTCGTTGTGGACACCGCCACCAGCCTCGGCCAGGGCGGCGACAAGGGATTCTTCAAAAGTCAGGCGCAGACGCACATCGCCCATGCGCTGGAAATGCTGTTCGAGTTGAACCGACCGGTGACCCTGCGTGGCGCGTTCGAGCTTCTGTCCGACCGCGAGATGCTGGAGGAAGAAATGGAGAACCTCGAATCGCTGCTGGAAACGCCGCGCCGCGAAGCCGTTTACGCCCACTTCGCCAACCGCTTTCTGACGCAACCCGACGAGCAGCTTGGCGGTGTCCGCGAAACCATCGCCAACTATCTCCAATACTTCCTCACCCCCGAAGTGGCCGAAGTGTTTTGCACGGGTGAGAGCACGTTCCACTTCAACACGATTGACCAGGGCCGAATCATCCTCACCACGATGCCGCAGAAGTTTCAGACCGAGCGCCGTTACGTGAACACGTTCCTGAAACTGCTCTACTACAACCATGCCCTGCGCCGATTCGACCAAGCCAAGGACGCCCGCGCCAAGAACAACCTGCTCATCCTGTGGGCCGACGAAGCACAGCGATTCATGACGGCGAGCGAGGATGGCACGAGCGACTACAATTGCGTTGATGTGATCCGCGAAGCTGGCGCGACGGTGGTCGCCGCCGCCCAGAGCACGACCTCACTCGTGCCACCGCTTGGCAACGACAAGGCGAAGGTGCTCACGCTGAACCTCCGCAACCGCCTCATCTTCCGCGCCGCCGACGAGGCCGACGCCGTTCAGGCCGCCGACTTTCTCGGCAAGAAACGCGTCGTCAAACGCTCTTGGGGCTACAGTGCCGGACGGGCAAGCAGCAACTACTCCGAAACCGAGGAACACAAGATCAAGCCCCACAAGCTCCGCAACCTGCGTGACCACGAGTGCGTCCTCGTCCATTGTGAGCGCGGCTATCGCCGGGTGACTCTCCCACCGCTGGAATCGGACGGCACAGTTGCAAATTGGTTCTCGCGATGGAGGAGACTCATTTGAGCCTTGAGGCAATGCCGACCAGAATGGCACTGGCATTCTTCTGAGCGCCAGCCCTAGTAATTCTTCAGCCCTCTGGTCATAGTTGCTTTGATCCTGTCAGTCAGCTCCGGTGGGGAAAGGACATGGGCGTGATCTCCCCAACTCAGAATCCACCGTTCAACTTCTTCAAAACCGCCAAGCTCCAGTGACAACTTGAGCCTGCCGCCCTTCATCTCCGTTATGCGTTGGGACGAATGCCAAAGTCGTTCTCGGATGAGCCTCGATGCAAAACGGTCAAACAGTATTTCCACCGTTGTTGGCTTGCTTCCTGAGAAGATGCCAAAGCTGTTCTTCAATTCACTTGCCGCCGAAAAACCCTTGGGTTTCACGAACGTGATCTTCGTCGTGTGAAGGGCCTTCATCCTCCCTGGGACGAACTTCTTGACCGCCTGGGTCTCCACATCCAGGGCGAACAAATACCACTGCCCTTCCGCGGACACCAATTCGTAGGGTTGCACTCGACGAGGCTTGAACTTCGTATCTTTCAAACCTTGGTATTCAAAAGTGATCTCATGACGCTGCCTGATGGCGATCACCAATTGTTGGAACACGCGAGCGTCAACAGAGTTCACTTCAATGCTCTTGAATGAAATCGCATTCTGAAGCTCGGACCATTGAAAGGAAAGCTCCCCACTCAGACCAGCGGTGAACTTCTGGAACGTGTTTCTGAGCGGCTTTTCGAATGGAGTGCCGACGTATTGTTCCAATGCCTTTTCACCAACGAAGATTGCGAACAATTCCCCTTCCGTCAGCTTGAGCAGCGGAAAGCTGCTGACCTCAGAAGAAAAAAGGTAGCCCCTCCGGTGAACATCGAACTCGATCGGTAGCTTCATGAAATCCTTCATGAATTCGATGTCCCGGTAGATTGTCTTCTTCGAGACTTCGAGTTCTTTTGCGAGCGTCGGAAGGTTTGGGAGGTCACCCGAGCGAATTCGCTCAAATATCCTATGGATACGGTGCAGCGTGACGCGATTCAGGTCGCGATCCGTCCGAACACTTTTTTTAGACATGGCCCGTAGATGTCCTCCCCTCTCATGTATCGTTGGACCAAAAATGAAGATTGACCAACATGTTGTTCAGCGGGCGCGCGGGTGGGCAGTTCTCGGTGAAGGTAACCAGCGCGATACCGTCGTGCTGCCAACCCAAGCAGCGGCGATTGCTCAAGCTCGCAAAATTGCACGCAGAAGCGGCGGTGACCTGATTATCCATTGTCTCAGCGGCCGTATTGATTCGTCGAAGAATAGCGAGTCCGCAGTGAGGAGCAAACCGTGATTTCCACCGCAAACACTGAAATCCAAAACCACAAGACAAACCAATATGGCAAATCCAAATGATAGAAGCGTATACCGTCGCGACGACGGAAAGTGGGTCAACAAACTGAACACGTCGGACCGTGCGTCCAGCGTTCACGATACCCAAGCCGAGGCAAATCAAGCCGCCGCAGAAATGTTGAGAAACTCGGGCGGTGGTGAACGGACGACGATGGGCATCCATGGCACGATTGTAAGCAAAGACACGATCGCGCCGGGACACGAAAGCGGCGTCAAGGACCGCGAGCACTGACCATCCTTGTTTATGGCGTATACAGGCGCACAACTTGACTGGATTTACGG
This sequence comes from Candidatus Paceibacterota bacterium, assembly GCA_035452965.1. Classification (NCBI taxonomy): domain Bacteria; kingdom Bacillati; phylum Minisyncoccota; species Minisyncoccota bacterium. The sequence goes on from DAOTCE010000009.1 coordinate 57,101, forward strand.
TTGCACGAGCGGCTATTGCCACCTCTGTCACACGAAACTCTCCAGGAAGAACTACAACCGGCCGGGCAGACGGGGCTCATGGCATGTGGACCACTCCAATGCTCGTTCCAACGGCGGCACGGACCGGTGTCCTAATCTCAAGCCCGCATGCATTGACTGCAATCTCGACAAAAGCAACAAAACCACACGGACTGCCCGGCGCTGGAATGGAAAAACGCGAGCGCCGCTGTCGCGCGAGAAGCGGAAACAAGCCAAGACGGAAAACGCGATCCTCGGCGCTTTGGGTGGCGGTGTGGTCGGTTTTGCCGTCGGAGGCCGGTTGGTGCGGTGGTTGGAGCGCTGGCTGGTGGACGTCTGGCCGGGGCGGCAAACCCCGACAAATGATCAAGTGTCAGAATACCCCAGCCAAGGATTGACTATCACCGAGTAATCAGAGGAGGTCGTAATATCAAACCCGGAAACAGGCTCAACCCGCAGCTCCAAGCAGGTAACCCAGCGCTCCACCCTACCGCAAATACGCACCTACAGTATCAACAATCCGGCATAACGAATTGCAATTTGACAACCGCCCGAACTTTGATACTGTATATTTCGTCGGTTCAAACGAAAGGCATCACCGGCGACCGGGATGCCTTTCCAGCCAACCGCGAGCCTTGCGGCCACGATCAGGTGTTGCGACCAAGAAGGTGGCAGAGGGGCGGGCGGGAAACAACAACTATTCGGGGTCGAGTCGCGCCTCGCACCGCGACATTATGATCGCCCTTAAAAAGCCAACTGGCCCGCGGCCCTTGCCGCGCATCAGCGTCACCAAACTTGGTGAATATGTCGGCAGCCGGTCCGCTGCCCGACGCAAAACCATCCTCGTGGACCAGAAGTATCCCAAGCCGTTCAAGACGGCCATTTACAATGACTGCTTCGACCCCTTGGTCGGATTCTTCGTGGATGCTGCACATGACCCGGCGGCGGTGAGGGCAGCCATCACCGCCATTCAATCCCGAACGGTCGCGACCGAGGCCGAGGAGATGCGTCGTCAGGTCAACAGCCAAGCGCTCGACCACCTGCTTAACACCGCGCCCAGCCTGCCGCTCACCGGCATCACGTTCCGCAAAGCACCCGAATCCGCCAAGCACCTGCTCATCGCGGGCGTCGAAGTCAGCATTCGGCCCGAACTGGAACTCGTCGTCACAGGGAAAGGCGGGGTGGTTCGCTACGGTCTGCTCAAGCTCTACCTGAGCAAGAGTCATCCACTCACGGACGACGCCGGAAATTACGTCGCCACGCTCGTTCATTCCTACGCGAGTCATCGTTTCACCGGACCGAAATCCGTGGACCGGAAGCACTGCTACGTCTTCGACGTATTTCAGGAGAAGCTCTTTGTCGCGCCGGTGAACCACACTCAACGTCGCAAGGACATCAACGCAGCCTGCGAAGAAATCGCGAGCCGCTGGCCATCACTCTAACCAAACGATACTATGGCAACGAATCCACCTAAAGGCGACGGCCACCGGAATGGTCCAGTGACGAACCGTTCGCAAACTTGGAATCCCCACTCCGAACGCTGGGTGAAGCGCGACGGTGACACGGGGCGCTTTATGGACATGAAGTGCAATCCGAAACCGTTCAAAGGCGTGCGCAAAGAAAAGTAATCTGTGAACACAACGCTTGGACAAGTCGCCGCGCTACGGGCCGGCTATCCATTCCGGTCGAGCATTGAGCCCGACCCGGACGGGACTGTCGCGTTGATTCAGGGGCGCGATGTGGACGCCGACCGCCTCCGCATCGCGCCTGCCCAAGATGGGCTGACGCAGATTAGCGCCAGCGGGATTCGGAATCTCACCGAGCACCTGCTTCAGCCCGGCGACGTGATTCTCATGGCGCGCGGCCCGCGCAACTACGCCGTTCCCATCGGCGAAACCAGCGGGCAGGCCATCGTGCCGGGCAGTTTTCACGTCCTCCGTCCCGACACAACCCTTGTGTTCCCGCCATTCCTCGCGTGGTGGCTCAACCAGGACGCGTCGCAGCAATTCATGCGCGCAAACAATTCTGGAACGACCATTCCCATGATTTCCCTCGACGTGCTGCGCGCGTTGCCAGTGCAACTGCCGCCGCTGGACGTGCAACGCCGCGTTGCCGAACTCAATTCACTGATCGAACAGGAACACAATCTCATGAACGAACTTTCCACCGCCCGTCGCGACCTCTTGCGCGCCTGGGCCAACCAACAAGCCGCCCATGCCTGATCCCATCATTGACCGCAAAGCCGAAATCAACCGCGTTGCCTGGAAGGCGTGCGACACCTTCCGGGGCGTCATGGATTCGTCAGTTTACAAGGACTACGTCCTGACCATGCTCTTCCTCAAATACCTGAGTGACGTGCGCCGGCAACGCGTCGAGGAACTACGCGCCCAGTTTCCCAAGGACGAAGTCATGGTGCAGCGCCGCCTTGCTCGTGAGCGGTTTATCATGCCGGAGGACGCCACGTTCGATTCGCTCCACGCCCAGCGCGATGCCGACAACATCGGCGAACTCATCAACCACGCGCTCGATTCCATCGAAGACGAGAACAAGGCCAAGCTCGACGGCGTGTTCCGCAAGATTGATTTCAACTCAGAGGTGAACCTCGGCGAAACGCGCGACCGCAACCGCCGCCTCAAGCACCTGCTGGAAGACTTCGCACCATTGGATCTCCGCCCGCGCACGCTTGGCAACGCCGACATCATCGGCGATTGCTACGAATATCTCATCGGCCAGTTCGCTTCCGACGCTGGCAAGAAGGGCGGCGAGTTCTACACGCCCGCCGAGGTCGCCACGTTACTCGCCAAGCTGCTTGCGCCAAAACCGGGCAACAAGATATGCGACCCAACGTGCGGCTCGGGCTCGCTGCTGGTGAAAGTCGCCCACGAAGTGCCGCGCAAGGACAAGACACAGCCCGCCAACGTCGCCGTGTTCGGCATGGAGAACAACAACCAGACCTATGCGCTGGCGCGGATGAACATGTTCCTCCACGGCCTTGACGCCGCGCGCATCGAATGGTGCGACGCGCTCAACTCACCCAAGCTTGTCGAAGACAGCCGCCTGATGAAGTTCGACATCGTGGTCGCCAATCCGCCGTTCTCGCTCGACAAGTGGGGCGCGGAAAAAGCCGCCGCCGATCCTTACGGCCGCTTCCATCGCGGCATCCCGCCCAAGAGCCGGGGCGACTATGCGTTCATCACGCACATGATCGAAGCCGCTGCCGCTGGCTCAGGCCGCGTCGGTGTCATCGTGCCGCATGGCGTGCTGTTTCGCGGCGCGTCCGAAGGGAAGATTCGGCAGACGCTCATTGAGGAAAACCTGCTCGAAGCCGTCATCGGCCTGCCGGTGAATCTCTTCTATGGAACGGGCATTCCCGCCGCGATTCTCCTGTTCAACAAGGGCAAGAAGGAAGCCCGCCACGGCACGGACATCCTGTTCATTGACGCCAGCCGCGACTTCGCAGCCGATGCCAAGCAGAACAAGCTCCGCCCGCAGGACATCGAGAAGATTGTCGAGACATTCCGTAAATTCGAGGACGTGCCCAAATACGCCAAGCGCGTGACGTTCGAGGAAGTGAAGGAGAACGACTTCAATCTGAACATCCCGCGCTACGTGGACACCTTCGAGCCGGAAGCCCCGGTGGACTTGAAGAAGGTGCAGAAGGAAATCACCCGCCTCGAAAACGAACTCGTAGGCGTGCGAAAGGAGATTGGCCGCTACCTCAAGGAGCTTGGACTGTGACGAAGTTGCCTAGCAACTGGAAACGTGTTCGATTCGATTCGATAACGCGCATCGAGAACGGCCAGGTATCGCCGCTGGAAGACTGCTACGCGGACCGGTTGTATCTCGGACCAGAAAACATCGAGTCGGGGACAGGCGCTATTAGTGGGCTGAAGACTTGCAGGGCGCTTGGGCTGACCTCAGGCAAATATCCTTTCAGAGCGGGGGCAATCGTTTACAGCAAAATCCGCCCAAACTTGAACAAGGTCTGCCTCGTTGACTTCGATGGGGTGTCAAGTGCTGACGCCTATCCCATATATGTCAATGCCGAGGTTGCTGCTGCCTTCTTGGTGCAAGTGATGCGTTCACCAATGTTTGTTCGCCAAGCCATAGCAACGTCTGCACGAACCGGGATGCCGAAGGTCAACCGCGAAGAATTGGGCTCATTCATTGTTCCAATACCGCCGTTTTCGGAACAACAAACCATTGCCGCAATTCTCCACGCGTGGGATCGAGGCATTGAGAAGCTACAACAACTCATCATCGTAAAGACGGACCGAATGGGAGCACTTCGCCGCGACCTGCTATTTGGCGAGCAGAGGTTCTCTTTCGCTAGGCGGGCGAAGTGGCAGTGCGTCCAATTAAGCGAAGTCCTGAAGCACATCTTCCGCCCGGTCAACTGGTCGCCGAACGACGTTTATCGCCTCATCAGCATCCGCCGCCGTTGTGGTGGACTGTTCCGCCGTGAGGATTTGCGCGGCGCAGACTACAAGACCACCGACCTGCACGAGATTCGCACCGGCGACTTTCTAGTTTCCAAGCGGCAGGTTGTTCACGGCGCGTGGGGCATGGTCACGAAGGAGTTCTCCGGCTGCCATGTCTCCAAGGAATACTCCATCCTCGTTAACAAAGCCCCTGACGTGCTGCACATGCCGTTCTTTGACTGGCTGTGCCACGAGCAGCGCATGTGGCATCTGGCATTCCTCGCCAGCGACGGCGTCCACCGCGAAAAGCTCATCTTCGATTCCAAGGACTTCCTGCGCCACTACATCGAGTTGCCTCCCACCATCGAGGAGCAAAAACACATCGTGCAGGTGCTCGACGCCTGCGACCGCGAAATCCGCCTGCTCGAAGCCGAGTTGGAAGCCCTCAAGCAACAAAAGCGCGGCCTGATGCAAAAACTCCTGACCGGCGAAATCCGTGTTAAGACCAAATAGGTATGAGCGACGACAACGTGACTCCCAAGAACTCCGACTTTCTTCGTGATGCGTTCGCGACAGAACAGGAATGCCTCGCGGCTCGGTTGAGGTCCTCGCGCCGCATCACCCACGCGGGCGACCGAGGCGAAGTCAACGAGCAGCACTTCATTGATTTTCTGCGCAAGTATCTCCCGAACCGCTACACCGTTGAGAAGGCCATCGTGCTTGATAGCGACGGCAAGGTCAGTCAGTCCATTGATGTGGTGGTGTTTGATCGGCAATACACGCCCGCCCTGCTGGACAACGACAAGCATCGCTATGTCCCCGCAGAGGCCGTCTATGCCGTGTTTGAGTGCAAGCCGAAGATTGACAAGGGCTACCTGGAATACGCGGCGGACAAAGCCGCGTCAGTGCGCCGGCTGAAGCGGACATCGGTCGAAATCTACACGGCCAACGGCAGACTTTCCCCGAAGCCACACTTCGAGATTGTGGCGGGCATTCTCGCCATCGAAGTGGATTGGAAGGACGGTCTGGGCGAATCGTTTCGGGAGATTCACGCGAAGCTGCCGAAGGAGGGCACGATTGACTGCGGGTTTGCCGCAACGGGCGCGAGTTTTGATGTTTTCGAAGCACAGGGCAAATACACGTTCGGCCCACCGGAAAACGCGCTTGCCCATTTTGCATTCCGACTGCTCTCGAAACTGCAATCCCTGGCCACAGTCCCGGCAGTGGACTGGATGGCCTACGCCAACCAACTCGCAAACAAGCCCGCCACCCAAGGAGTGCCCCATGTTTGATTACAACGAACAGATTCAAGCTTACGAAACCGACTGTGTGAATCTGCCGCAGGCGGTAAAGGACAAATTGCGTGGCCACCGTGAAGCGAACCGCAATCGCCTCAAGCGAAATCGCCCCGAGGACATCCGCCTCAATGACGACCATTTCATTCCACAAGGTTCGATGGCCATCAACACGACTGTGCAGGAAAAAGACAACGCCTACGACATTGACGATGGCGTGTGGTTTCACAAGGACGACTTGAAGAAGAAGGACGGCTCGGCCTACACCGCCCGAGAAACCCAAGAGATGGTGCGCGATGCGCTCAAAGACACGAACTTCAACAAGCAGCCGGAAATTCACAACAACTGCGTCCGCGTGTTCTACGCTGAGGGCCATCACGTGGACGTGCCGTGTTACCGCAAGCTGGATGCAGACACCGACAACGAGCGGCAGGAATTGGCCGGGGCAAACGGCTTCACTCCGTCCGATCCTACCGAGATCAACCGTTGGTTTGAGGAACGCGTCGAGGCGCTGAACAAGCAGCGGGATGGAGCAGGCTCGCAATTGCGAGTGATGATTCGCCTGATGAAACGGTTCGCCCGCAGTCGCGGCGAGGATTGGGACATGCCGAACGGGCTCAAGCTGACAATGCTGGTCGAGGAATGCGCTCCCAGCTACTACGAGCGTGACGACGAGGCGTTCTACTGGCTGCTTTCAAAGCTCAAGACCCGGCTTGCGTCCAGCCTCGAAGTCGAGAACCGGGCGCAAACCAAGACCCCGCGCGACAAACTCACGAAATCCGCGAACGATGAAAACATGATCGAACTCCGCACCCGCGTAGGCGAGGCGCTCGACAAGCTGTTGGTGCTGCATCATCCCAACTGCACGAAGCCGCAGGCGCGCGAGGCGTGGGATTGGGTGTTCCAAAGCGATGGCTTCTTTGAAGCCTACGACAAGGATTCGGCCAAGGCACATGCACTGTTCAGCAAGGCTGCGCTCGTGAATGCCGGCCTGGCTTCGACGAACGGTTCAGGGGTGATTGTCTCGACTTTTGTTGGGGCGGGCATGCCGAATCTGACTCACAAGTTCTATGGTGATGATTCCGACAAACAAGGCTGACAAGTATCGCAAGGTCGTCAGCGAACAAGCGCTGCTTCGGGAGAAGTTCCCGTTTTTGAACTCCCGCATCAGTGGGCTGAAACTGACATGCCGGGGACGCATCCAGCCGACGGAGCAGAGCCCAAGCTATCGCGTCGAAATCCACTACGCTCCTTGGAACTCGCCAGAGGTCCGCGTCATCGAGCCGAGGATTGAATACACCAAGGGCGCACACATGTATCACAACGACACGCTCTGCCTTTTCGACTGGCGCGAACAGCCGTGGCAGAAGCATTGGCATCTGCACCAAACCATCATCCCGTGGACAGCGGAGTGGCTTGTGTTCTACGAGTTATTCCTGCTTACCGGCAAGTGGCTCGGGCAATCAGCCGTTCACGGCCAGCCCAAACCCGAAGACCTTGCTCCGACCGAGGACCATAGCCGGAACTGAGCGAGAAGATTCATATCGTCCTAAAAGCACTCATGAACACAAATCCTCCGGAGAACTTTTTCCCGCACGGCAACCGCTGGGTTCGCGCAGACTTTCATCTGCACACGTGCCAGGACAAGGAGTTCGACTACAAAGGCGAACCGAGCGCGTTTACTGGCGAGTTCGTTGATCGGTTGGAGCACGAGGGTGTTGGAGTTGGAGTCATCACCAACCACAACAAGTTCGATTTCGAGGAATTCAAGTCCCTCCGCAAGGCCGCGAAGAAGCGCGGCATCTTCCTTCTGCCGGGGGTTGAACTCTCGGTGAACGACGGTGCGAACGGCATCCACGCCTTGATTGTCTTTGAACGCAACGCCTGGGCGAAAGAGAAAGATTGGATCAATCCTTTCCTTGAGAGCGCCTTTCACGGAACAGACGTAACAGATCGCGGTAACGAAAACGCCCGCTGCGGCTGGAGTCTGACGACATTGCTTGAGGAGCTACACAAGGCGCGCGAAAAGCATGCCCGCGACAGCTTCGTCATCCTTGCTCATGTCGAAGACCGTTGTGGTTTCTTCAACGAACTCGACGGTGGCCGTGTAGGCGAATTCGGAAAGCAGGCGCTCTTCCGAGAGAACGTGCTCGGATTTCAAAAGGTTCGCACACGCGACAAGGAAAAGGACTGGAAGCAGTGGCTTGGCGAACCGCTGCCGCCTTCCGTTGAAGGTTCTGACCCAAAGGACTTGGCAAAGGTGGGGCAGGCGCACAAGACCGGCGGTCAGGAGCAGCGGTGCTTTCTGCAGATTGGGGCACACACGTTTGAAGCGGTTAAACTTGCGTTGCTAAACCATCGCCACCGGGTTTCCGCTGCGCCACAGGAAGTCACGCATCCGCACGTGCTTTCCATTGAGGTCGAAGGAAGCGGAACGGATGGAGTCCGCTTTCAGTGGGCGCTAAACAGCGGGCTTAACAACCTCATCGGCATTCGTGGTAGCGGCAAGTCCACGGTCTTGGAACTCCTGCGATACGGACTCGGAGTTGAGTTGCGCGGACGCTGGACTACAAATCCGCCGGACGAAACCTACAAGACGGCGCTGGTTAAAGAACACGTTGGCAGCGGTGGGAAAATCACCATGCGATTGCGCGGACCGGGCGGCAAAGAATACGAGGTAAAACGGATTTGTGGGGAAGTGCCCAAGGTTTTCCAGAATGGGCAATTAACTCAGAACCTCCGCCCCAATGGAGGGCTGCTGAAGGTTCTCTATTTCGGCCAAAAGGACTTGAGCGAATTGGGCAAGGAGGACCGTAACACCGATTTGATTGAGAAATTCTACTCGGACGAACTCCGGGAGGTCCGGGAGAAAACAGAGCCAAAGGTGCAGGCTGTGCGCGATGTGGTTCTGAAACTCGGTCGGCAAGAAACGAGTGTCGGTAAGAAAGATGAACTGCTCGAAAAGAAGGCGAAGGTCGAGGAAAGCCTCAAAGTGTTCCAAGAGCACAAGGTTGCCGACAAGCTGGCGAAGCAGGTCGCCTTCAACACGGACATCGCCGCGTTGCAGGAGACAGCCGACTGGCTTGAAGAACTGGCCAACGCGGCAGAAGACCTTCAATCAGAACACGCCGAAAGCCTCAAAACTCTGATGGGGATGAGTTCCAAAGAGAACCCCGAGGAGATTCAGGCGGCGAAGACGGCTTTGAAGCCTGCCAACGATTTCCTAGCGGACCTCGTTTCCAGCGTCTCTAGCCTGCGCGCCGCCAAGCAGACGGTCGAGGAAATCAAATCAAAAGTTGAGAAGAAGCGCGAAGGTCTGGACGAGGAGTTTGCGGCAGTGCGTCGGCAGATTCAGTTGCCCGAAGTCAATCCCGACACTTACGTCGAGTTGGAAAAACAACTGCGTGAAACCAAACAGTCGCTGGAAGACTTGTCGCGTGACGAAGCCAAGCGAAGGCAGACAGCGAAGGAACTGGAAACGGCCCTGACCGAGCTGCGAGAGGCATGGCACGAGGAGTTTAAGCGCCTTGACGAATCCATTCGCGCTCTGAACGAACGCAAACTGCCCATTGCCCTTGAACTTCAGTATCGCGGCAACAAGGTGATCTTTGAGAACTTCCTGAAGGAGTTCTTCAAAGGCACAGGCGTTCAAGGTGCGACCATTGAGCGGTTGGCAAAGGAGTTTGTTGACGGGATTGACATCTACCAAGAACTCCAGAAAGGCGGGGATCGGTGGAAAGACGTGGTAAAGGTCGCGTCCACTCAGCAGAAGCTGGAGGGGTATATCCGACAGAAGCTCGCCGAGTTCCTTACGCTTCGAGTGCCCGACCGGTTGGAACTCAGTCTCCACGGAAAGCAATTGGCTCGTCACAGCCTTGGGCAACGCACGTCAGCACTTGTCCTCTTCCTCCTCGAACGCGGCGACTACGACCTTCTGTTGATTGACCAACCCGAGGACGATCTGGACAACCAGATCATCTATCAGGATGTCATTCGGCGGTTACTGGAGTTGAAGACCAAGCACCAGTTCGTGTTTGCGACGCACAACGCGAATATCCCGGTTCTTGGCGAATCGGAAATGGTCGCTTCGTGTTCCTTTGAGGAAGCGGGGCTGACATTGAGCACCGGTTCGACCGACCACCCGACAATTCAACGAGACATCATCTCTGTGATGGAAGGCGGCAAGGACGCTTTTGCGCTCCGCAATCGCATCTACGAGCAGTGGAAGGGTGGGGCGGTGGAAGCCGAAAGGGAGAATTGAATGCCCAACGAACCCACCACTCCCGACACGCGCGAGAAACTGGCGTCACAGATTCCAGCGGTGGAATTGCTGATGAAGCTGGGCTTCCGCTACCTGCCGCCAACCGAGGCGCTTCAATTGCGCGGCGGGCGCAAATCCGAGGTGCTGCTGACCCCCATCCTGCGCGAACAGCTTGCCAGGATGAACCGCGTCCGCTGGCGTGGGCGGGAGCAACCTTTTTCCGCCGAGGCGGTCGAGTCAGCCATCGCCACTTTGCGGGATCTGCCGGACGAAGGGCTGATTCAGACGAGCGAGAAGGTTTACGACCTGCTTTCCTTGGGGAAGAGCTTCCCGCAAACGGTCGAGGGTGACACGCGCAGTTTCACGCTCCGCTACGTGGATTGGGAACGCTGGGGCGAGAATGTGTTTCACGTCACCGAGGAGTTTGCGGTGGAGCGGACCGGTTCGCGCGAAACCTACCGTGTGGATGTCGTTTTGTTTGTGAACGGCATCCCGTTCGCGGTGATTGAGTGCAAGCCACGCGGAAAGAAATGGCTGGATCAAGGCATCTCCCAACATCTGCGGAATCAAAAGAACGACGGGATTCCCCGGCTCTACTGGTTCGCCCAACTTGTCCTCGCGTTGAATGGCGAGAGCGCCCGTTACGCCACCGCCCGAACGCCAGCGGAGTTCTGGTCGGCATGGCAGGAGTCCGTCGCCGACGGCGATGTTCAGACGGTGCTCAACACGGCGCTGCCCGTGGATGAATTGGTCAAGTTGTTCTGGCGGCGCGATGGCCCAAACGAGTTGCACGAGCGGGGCGTGACCGCGCAAGACCGCACGGTTTTCGGCCTGTGTCGCCCAGAGCGGCTGCTGGAGCTGGCGCGCATCTTTGTTGTTTACGACGGCGGGCAGAAGAAGATCGCGAGGCATCAACAATACGCGGCGGTGAAAGCTGCGCTGGCACGTGTGCAAGAGCACGAGCCGGACGGAAGCCGCCGCGGTGGACTGGTCTGGCACACCCAGGGTAGTGGCAAATCGCTGACGATGGTCATGCTGGCCAAGGCATTGGCGCTTTCGCCCGCCATTCGCAATCCAAGGCTGATTCTGGTCACCGACCGTGTGGAGTTGGACCGCCAGATTTGCGACACGTTCCGGTATTGCGGCTACGAACCGTTGCGCGCCCGTGATGGCAAGGAGTTGCGTGAACTTATTGAAGCGAAGAAGGCGGCCGTTATCACGACGATCATCAACAAGTTCGAACGCGCAGTGAAAGGCGCTTCTCACCTGGACGAGGACGAGAATCTGTTCGTGCTGGTGGATGAGGGACACCGGACGAACTTTGGCTCGTTTCACGCATTGATGAGGAAGGCGCTTCCACACGCGTGCTTCATTGGCTTCACGGGCACGCCCGTCGTTCAGGACGAAAAGCGGAACAACCTGCGGGTGTTTGGCGATTTCATCCACACCTACACGCTCGACCACGCTGTTCGCGACGAAGCGGTTGTGCCACTGCTCTACGAGGGGCGTCACGTCGAGCAGGACGTGGACCAGACGCAGCTTGACCTTTGGTTCGAGCGCATGATGCGAGGCAAGACGGAGCAGCAGAAAGCCGACTTCAAACGCAAGTTCGCCACGGCGGACCATCTGAACCGGGCGGACAAGCGGTTACTCATGGTCGCCTACGATCTGTGCGAGCATTTCACCAGCACCTTTGCCGGCACGGGAGCGAAAGGGCAACTTGTTGCCCCGCGCAAGGACGTGGCGCTGCGTTACAAGGAGATCATCGAGGAAATCGGACGCACCGACCCCAGCGTGCGAGTGTCGGTCGAGGTTCTGATTTCCGCGCCCGATGACCGCGACGATTACGAGGAGTGTGCCGAGAGTGAATTGCCGCGCGTGCAGGCATTCTGGCGCGAGATGATGTCGCGGTTTGGCACGGAGGAACGCTACAACGAAAGCCTCACCAGTCGTTTTAAGGGCGACGGCGATCCGCAAGTCATCATCGTGGTCAGCAAGCTCCTGACGGGCTTCGACGCTCCCGTCAATACCGTCCTCTATATAGACAAAAAGCTGACCGACCACACGCTCTTGCAGGCGATTGCCCGCGTGAATCGCAAGAACGAGGGGAAGGACTTCGGCTACATCATTGATTACTACGGCATCCTGGGTGATTTGAACGAGGCGCTGACGCACTACGAGGCCCTCGCCCAATTCGACCCCGTTGACCTTGCCGCCACATTGACCCCGTTGGCGGATGAAGTCGGCAAGCTGCCCGACACCTACTCGGATTTGTGGGAGTTGTTCCGCACCGTGAAAAACAAGCGGGATGACGAGCAGTTCGCCGCCTGCCTCAAGGATCAGGAGCAACGGGACGAGTTCTATGCCCGCTTGAGCAGGTTCGCGCGCACGTTCCAAGTTGCCATGTCGTCCGCCGGTTTTCTCGCAGACACTCCAAACGCGAAGGTGAACCAGTATCGCCGCGACCTGAAATACTTCCTCAATCTGCGGTCACGGATGAAGCAGCGTTACAGCGAGGAAGTCGATTACAGCGAATACGAGAAACGCATCCAGACCCTGATTGACCGGCATGTTGGCGCAACCGAGGTCACGAGGATTACGCCGCTGGTCAACATATTCGACAAGGAACGATTCGACGCCGAAGTGGAGAAGCTGGAAGGTTCGGCGTCGCGCGCCGACACCATCGCAAGTCGCACGGCAAGAACGATTCGTGAGAAGTGGGAGGAAGACCCTGCATTCTACGAACGTTTTTCCAGGATTCTGCAACGCCTGATCGAGGACTTTCGCAATAAGCGCATTTCGGATGCGCAATACCTGGCGAGTGTGACCGAGGTAATGCAGAAGGTTCGCGACCAAGGCACGAGCGAATTACCGGAGGCGCTAAAGCACCGGCCCGCTGCCAGAGCCTTCTACGGGATCATCCGGCGAGCCTTGGCCAAGCTGGAATCCATGCTCCCGGCCGATGCTGAAGCACATAGCGTCGAATTGGGCTTGGCCATTGACGAAGTGGTTGCGGAACACACGCGGATAGTGAACTGGACCGCCAATCCGGATGTCCGAAATCACATGCTCAATGCGGCGGAGGATTGCCTACTAGACGTGGCCCGGCGGAAGGGCTTTGCACTGCCGCTCTCGGCTCTCGATGAAATCGGCAAGGAATTGCTGCCCGTCGCAGAAGCGCATTATCACGACACGAACCGACGCCAATGATTTGCGAAGCACAATACGGAAGCCGCAAGATTCCTTTCAGGCTGGAACGCCGCAAGGTCAAGAGCCTGACCATCAGCGTTCATCCGGCGGGTCTAGTGGAGGTCGTTGCGCCGCTGGATGCGGATGCGGATGAAATCCGGCGACGGGTTGGTCGCAGAGGGCGGTGGGTTCTGAAACAGCAGCGGGACTTTGCCCGAATGCTTGGATTGCCCGAAGGCCGAAACCACCGAAGCGGTGAATCCATCCGCTATCTCGGTCGCCAGTATCGCCTGCGGATTCGGCAAGGGGAGAAAGATGCCGTCCGGCTATCACGCGGCTGTTTGGAGGTCGTTACCAGCCCCGCAGCCCGCACCGACAAACCGACACGCCTGCTTGCCGCGTGGTTGGCAGCTCGGGCCAGCCAGAAGCTCGCGGAGCGATTCCAGCGATGTGCCAAACACGTTGAGAGCTTCGGAATCAAGAGTGGCCCATTCTCACTTCGTCGGATGCCGCGTCGCTGGGGAAGTTGCGGCGCGCATGGCCGAGTGTTGTTGAATCCCGCTCTCGTGGCCGCCTCGGTGGACTGCATTGATTACGTGATCATCCACGAACTGTGCCACCTTCGTTGCCATCATCACCGCCCGGAGTTTTACAGGTTGCTGTCGCGTATCCTGCCGGACTGGAAGCGCCGAAAGGCGAAGCTGGAAAGGACCGGCCCGATGTAGGCCGCCAGCGCGACAGGCCGAATGCCGATTGGATCGTGAACCACGCCGAACTTCAACTTTCATTTACTGATTCCGCCCAACTCCGGTTGCTCCGGGCGGACAATGCGCCATTGGTTCTGGCAGTCCTCTTCGCAGCCTTCAAACACGAACATACCTCCACAATTCCCGAGAGCCGCTTGCGAGCCATTCTGGAGGCCGAACTTGAGGAACTGCGTGACGCAAGTGAATCCACAGCGGACAAGAAAGCGCGGGAGTATCTCCTTGAGTGGGCTGATCAGGCGCACGGCTATTTGCGCCGACACCACCCCGATGGCGTGGACGAACCAGTTTTTGAGCTGACCCCGGAAATTGAACAAGTGTTTCAGTGGCTCGAAAGCCTGAAACCAAAATCCCACGTCGGCACGGAATCCAAGTTCAAGAACCTGGCTTCTGTGCTGGAGGACATCGTCGTCAATTCCACGCGCGATCCAGATGTCCGTATTCAACGCCTGAAGGAGGAGCAGTTAAAGCTCCAGCAGCAAGTCGAAGAGATTGAACGCACCGGCGTTGTAACGCTTTACAATCCCACCCAAGTCAACGAGCGGTTTGCAACGGTGTTGGAGACGGCCCGCAATCTTCTGGGTGATTTCCGCGAGGTGGAGCGCCATTTTCGGCGGGTGACGGAGGACATTTCCGTCCAGCAGTCATCAGCGGGGGCGACGCGCGGAAGCATCGTCGGGCAGACTCTGGACGCGCAAGAGCAACTGCGGCAATCCAGCCAGGGACAAAGTTTCTACGCGTTTTGGGATTTTCTACTCGCGCCGGAGCGTCGCCGCCAGTTCACCGAGCTGGTCGAACAGGCGTATTCGCTTCCAACCCTAGCCGACGAACTGAAGGCCGATGTGCTGTTGCGGCGCTTACAATCGAGTCTCCGCGCCGAGGGAAACAAGGTCGTTGCGTCAAATGAGCGGCTGATCGCGCAGCTTCGGCGGGTGCTGGATGTTCGCGAATCGGCGGAGCGACGCGAGGTTGGCCGCTTGATTCAGGACATCAAATCACTCGCGCATCAGACCCGCGAGATGCCACCGCAGGCGGAGATGATCGAATTGGATACGACCCTAGCTTTGTCGTCGCTCATGTCCAAGTCTCCGTGGTCGCCGCCGGAGAACGTGGAGTTTGGCGGCAGTCTGGAAGTCAGTGACGGCGGCGACTACCAAGACACGCTTGAGGCATTCCTGCGCTTGCACCCGGTGGACTTCGACCGCTTGCGCCAGAACATCAGGGACTGTCTGCAAACGCGTGTCCAGATCACGCTGCCCGAACTGCTGGAACTCCATCCGCCACGCAACGGCATCCTGGAAGTGCTCGCCTATTTGCTCATCGCTGAATCGGACGGTCCGCACATCGTGCTGGATGGGTTTGACCTGCTTGATATTCCCGGTGAACCCGATCGTCGCTTCAGAGTGCCGCAAATCGTCTTTTCTAACACATGAATCCGAACCCAACCAAACCGTTTCCGTCTGCGGCAGTGAAAGTCCGGTTGTTGCAGGATGCGATCTATTCCGACGACATGGAACTTTGGGCGGTGCTGTCGCGCTACCGCCAGCACATCGAGAATTATTTCCAGGAAATCGGACTCCAGCTTGTTGTTCACGAGGAAGACGGGTTCGCCTACCTCAAACAATCCGAGCAGGAAGACGGCGCGATGATTCCCCGCCTGTTCCGGCGCGACAAGCTGGCCAGAGGAGTGGCTGTCGTCGGGGTGGTTTTGCGTGAACGCCTGCTTCAGTTCGATGAGAAGGTTCACGACGAGAGCCGCCTCGTCGTAACCAAGGAAGAAATCCTTCAGATGGTCGCGGTCTATTTTCCGGAAACGAACGATGAAATCCGCGCAGACAAACGCATCGAGGCAGCCATCAACCGGGCCGAGGAATTGGGCCTGCTCCGCAAACTGCCGGGCGTGAACGGCGACGAACGCTATGAAGTGCGGCGCATCATCAAGGCGCGTTTTCCTGTCGAGACGCTCAAGGCGCTTCACGAACAACTAAAAGCTCATGCAATCACACGAGACATCCAGTAATGGCGCAGTTCCACCGCCCGGATTCCGTATGGAACGGCTGGAGGTCCGCAATTGGGGAACATTCCATGACAAAATCCATGTGCTCGATGCCTATGGACAAACAGCCTTGTTGCTCGGCGAAAACGGCACTGGCAAGTCTACGTTGGTGGACGCTTTGCTCACGATGCTCGTGCCCAAGATCAAACGGAACTACAACCTGTCGGCCGGCGGAACGAAAAAGCGGGAGCGCGATGAGAAGACCTATGTGCTCGGCGCTTATGGCAGCCAGAGCGACTCGGGGGAATCGCGCGCCCAAACGAAGTTTCTCCGAAAACCGGGCGGCCCGCCCTCGATTCTGCTGGCTGCGTTCAAGAATGCCGCAACCGACGAAGCTGTCACCCTGGCACAGGTTCTGTGGATTCAGGATGATGATGTGCGCCATCTGTTTCTCATCGCACGGCGCGAGTGCTCGATTCAGAAGGACTTCAACGGACTCGGTGAGTCCCGGACATGGAAGAAGACCTTTCGGAACAAGGGATTCGAGGTGGACGAGACGTTTCCGCCCTATGCCGAGAAACTCGTTCGCTACCTGCGAATGGAGTCCACCACCACGCTCGCGTTGTTCAGTCAAACCGTCGCCATCAAGGAAATCACGCACGTCAGCGGATTCATCCGCGATCACATGCTCGAAAAACTCGACACCAAGGAATTGGTGGACCGCTTGGAGCACCACTATGAAGACCTCAAACAATGCTGGGAAGCCATCCGGATCGCGAAGCAACAATTGAAGTTGCTCGCACCCGTTGTGGAAAAGGCGGCGGAGATCAAAAAGTCCGACGAGCAGCTTTCCGCCACCACCCGGCTACGCGACGCGCTGCCCGCCTGCTTCGCGATGCGGCTCAAAAGCCTGCTTGAAGCAGAACAAGCGTCGCTCTCGGAGCAGATTCGAACGCTTACCTGTGAAATCGAAGGACTGACCAATACGCTCAAGGAACTTGGGCGTCAGCAATTGGAACTGAATCAGGCCATTGACAACGATGAGGTCGGCAAGCAACTGACGCGGGTGCAGGAGCAGCTCGACGAAACAATTCGAATCGAAAAGCAACGCCGCGCCTTGGGCGGGCAATATCACAAATGTCTGGGGGAACTGGGCATCAAAGAGGAGGTAAGCACGGACGGGCGCTACACCGAATTGCAGATCTGGGCGGAAGCCGAGCAAAGAGAACAGACTGGCAAAATCACTTCCTCCGCAAATGAGAAGGCGGCGGCGGAGCAGGAGTTCAAACGTCTTGCGGGCCAGCACAAGCAGTTGGAAGACGAACTCGACTCCCTCCGCAGGCGTCCCGACTTGATTCCGGAGGTGCATCGCCAGATGCGCCAGTTCATCGCCCGGGGAGCGGGAGTTGGTGAGGCCGATCTGCCATTCGCTGGCGAATTGATGGATGTAAGGCCGGAATTCCAAGTGCAATGGCGGGGCGCGCTTGAACGGTTGTTGCGTGGTTTCGGGCTTTCACTCCTTGTGCCAGAGCGACTCTATTCGCAGGTCAATCGCTTCATCAATGACAACGACCTGCGCGGGCGCGTTGTCTATCATCGCGTTCCGAAAGATGCCGCGACAATTCAACCCTCATACGACAAAGGGCGCGTGATTGAACGGATGCAGTTGAAGGACGGCCATCCGCTGTCCCGCTGGGTCGAAGGTGAATTGCGGACGCACTTCAACTATCGCTGCTGCGATAGCATTGAGGAATTCGAGAGCGCGACCGGGTTCGCCTTGACCAGACAGGGATTGATCCGCAGCGCGGGGACACGGCACATCAAGGACGATTCCACCGCCATCAATGATCCGCGCAATCACATTCTGGGCTGGTCAAATCGTGACAAGATCCGCCGGTTGGAGGAGGAACAAAAACAGTTGGCCACCGCTGCCCAGAAGCAGGCCGACTTCATTGCCGATGCTGGACGACGTCAGCAAACGGCCACCACGCGGGCAACCCAGGCGGGCAAGTTGCAGGGTTTTCGCTTGTTTTCTGAGATTGATTGGCGTTCATCGGTCGCGAGGCGCGAAGAACTCGAACAACGCAAGCGCGAACTGGAGCAAAGTTCAGATAAGATCAAGAAGCTCCGTGAACAGCTTGAGGCGGTTAAGGCTCAAATCAGCGAATCAGACGCGACCAAGACCGCAAAAGTTGGCGACCGTGGTGGACTTCAACGCCGCGCACAAGAGAACAGCGAGCAATTGGAGGCGTGCCGAGCCACCTTGGCGGCCTGCGTGGAGGCCGATCTTTCGGTCTTCGACGTCGCGCTTTTGGAACTTCTCGCTGACACCGAGTTGACGATCTCCAACGCGGTGATGGCCGAACATCGGGTGGAAAAGACGCTCGGCGACAAGCTCATCGCGCTGGAAAATGAGCGCGGAAAAGTCGTTGCCGTCATTGTTCGGCTGATGGGAACTTTCCTTGGCGAGTTTCCCGACCTCAAGGCCGATCTTCACGCGGGCGAGGAATTCATCGCGGACTTTCTTCGCTTTGAAGAAGGAGTGCGCCGCGACGACCTGCCGCGCTATGACCTGAAATTCCAGGAATTGATGAGCCGCGACGTGCTGGTGCATGTAGTGAAATTCCAGGATGCCCTTGAGGGTCATTGCGAGGAGATGCAGAGCAAAATCGGGCATCTTAACACCGCGTTGAAAAGCATCGAATATTCTCCGCGCACCTACATCACGATTCGCGCGACGCAGACACAGGACTCGGACATCCGCAATTTCCGCGCCCGGCTTAAAGGCTGTCTGGACTACGGCCTTGCGCCCGACAGCGCCGCGCGCGAAACCGCCTTCCAGAGGATCAGTGATTTGATTGACCTGTTCCGACAAAAGCCCGACTGGACGACGAAGGTGACGGATACCCGCAACTGGCTGGCTTTTGCCGTGGAGGAGCGTGACCGGGAGACGGGTAAGCAGGAAAACATTTACGAAGATACCAGCGGCAAATCTGGCGGCCAGAAGGCGAAGCTGGCGTTCACCATTCTCGCCTCCGCAGTTGCCTACCAGTACGGCATTGCCAAGGACCGGCATAACCCGGAGTCGTTTCGATTTGTCGTTGTGGATGAGATGTTTTCGCGTTCCGACGAAACAAATTCGCGATATGCGCTACGGCTCTTCGCGCAATTTCATCTTCAACTGCTCATCGTATGTCCCTTCGACGCCCGCGCCCGCGTGGTCGAACCGTTTGTGTCGAGCTACCACCTTACGCTGAACCCTACGACGCAATACTCGACCGTCCGCACCGTGACGGTGGAGGAAGTCCGAGAGCATCTCGCCCGACAAGCGCCGATTCCCGCGACCAATGCTAACGCCTGACCAAATCCACCGCCGTGCCCTGAGTCGATACCCGGAGTTCCTGCGCTCGCTTTGCAGCGGCGATTCAATCTTCCCGCTCATTGTGCTTGGCGCAGGCATGGCAAAGCCGAGCGATTTCACTGCCGACCGCGACGGAATTCGTTTGCTGCAAAGCCAATCCAAGGAGCAGGCCGGGTTTGGCTTTGAAATCACCTGGAAGGAAAAGACCTTTCGGCGTTTGGGGGCGCAACGAATCCCAGCAACGGTCTCGTTTACGACGCAGGAGGATTATGTCCGTTTTCTCAAGAAGCAGTCAGAAGTGCGGGAGTTCGTGGCGGATTACGAATTGATCCAGCATCTATGCCCCGAACTGCGCAATTGGGTGAGAGATAGGCCGCTCAAAGTGGTAGCCCATGCCGGAGTCTGGCAAGAGTTGCTGAATGTCTGCGTTCATTTGCGGAACAACCCCCGCCCAAACTGCTATCTCCGCGAGCTTCCCGTGGTGGTGGACACAAAATTCATCGAGAGCCACAAAGGCATTCTGTGCGAACTGCTGCCCCTCGCCGCGCCGCAGACGGTCGGGCCGGACACGAGTAGTTTCGAAAGCTGGTTCGGCTTTCGGCTGAAGCAGCCGTGGGTTCGGATGCGATTTCTCCATCCCGCGCTGGCGAATCGGTATGGCTTGCCCATTGATGATTTCGCCATCCCGCTGGATACGTGCTGCAACTGTCGTTTCGGCAACAACACAGTCCTCATTGTGGAGAATGAAATGACTTTCCTGACGCTGCCGCAATTGCCGGGGACGATTGCCCTCTTTGGCGCTGGCGATGCCGCCGCGTTGCTTGCAGCCGTCGGTTGGTTGGAGTCCTGCCGGGTGTTTTACTGGGGCGACCTGGATTCCCACGGTTTTGAAACGTTGTCCAATTTGCGAAAGACGTTCCCCCTCGTTTCCAGCATCCTGATGGACGAGAACACGTATTCAACGCATTCGATTTTCGCGGTGAGCGCCTCTCCAACGCGCGCAACTGAACGGTTGAACCTCAACCCTGCGGAACTTGCCCTCTACGAGACGCTGGTCGAGAATGGAAAACTCCTCGAACAAGAGCGCATCCACTGCGGTTATTCAACACCGCGCTTGACCGCGGCACTTGTGGGCTGACAAACGATGAGTGTAAATCATCATCGGCACAGCAGTGCGGGAGTCCGCCGTGACCAACTCGCGGTTCTGCTGCGCTTCACGGGCTACCGGTCGGCCCTTTCCCCCTCTCGACCACGCCCGTTCCACTCCGCAAACCGCGCGCTCGTCACGAGCGGGCATTCGCCGGACGCCGCACAAGCGCGGCGGGCTTCCGTCTGCGGCTCGGCGGCGGGACGTTGCGCTTCGGCTGCGTTTCGCTAGGCGCTGCTCTCCGCCCTCCGCTCCACTTTCCCCGCTCACCGACCACAGACCGAAGCAAGCTGATTTGCCACGAAAGACAGGGCGGAGTTCCGCTTGCGGCCCAGCAATTTGTGTGTGCGGGACAAGTTCTGCTTCGAGCGTGTTGTCCTGGATTCCCGAACGCCGTCGCGAAGGCAATACGGATGGGCAATCCTGTCAAACCAGGCTCAACTCACCGCCGCGGGCCGGCGGCAGGGGAATGGAGCGGAGTCTCCAAGAGGATCAACTTGCTTAAATAGGCTGACTTGACCGCGTGCTCAAGGTATGGTATTTGGACAATATGAGCCGAGAATTGAATTCGAGAACGGTGGAGGACACCTCGCGCCGGCTGGCGGAATTGCTGGCCCTGCCCGTGAGCCGGCTCAAGGTGAAACTCGAACCGTCTGTTCCGGGCGACGAGAACAACCGGGCGGATTTGCTGGTGTCGGCGGGAAACTATCACTTTGCCGTGGAGTGGAAGGCGTCGGGACAGGCGTCGGCGGTGGCCATGGCGGTCCGGTCCATCCGCCGGTTTGTCGAGGCGTCCCGCAAGAAACTCATTCCGCTCGTGGCCGTGCCCTTCATGGGCGAAGTCGGCCAGCAACTGTGCGAGGAAGCAGACGTGTGCTGGATGGACTTGTCCGGGAACGCCCATCTGGTTGGGGCGGGCCTGCGGGTGAACATCGAGGGGAAGCCGAACCAGTTCAAGCGCCCGGGCCGTCCGCGCAGTGTGTTCGCGCCGAAAAGCGCGCGGATTGCCCGTTGGGTGCTGATCGAGCCGGAGCGTTCGTTCAGCCAGAGGGAACTGGCGAAGGCGAGCGGGCTGGATGAAGGCTTCACAAGCCGGATTGTCCGAGAACTGGAAGCAGAGCGCCTCGTGGCGCGCGAACCGGACGGCGCGGTGAGGGTCGCCGATTATGACGCGCTGCTGGACGCATGGCGTGAGGCTTACGATTTCTCAAAGCATCACATTGTGCGGGGGCACGTGGCGGCACGGTCCAGTGAGGACGTGCTGCGGCAACTGGCCGAGCAATTCAAGCGCGACAAGATCGAGCACGCGGCCACGGGGTTGGCGGGGGCGTGGTTGCTGAACCCATTTGCCGGCTATCGGCTCGCCGTTGTCTATGTCGAGAAGATGTTGTCGTCCGAAGCGAGGCAGGAAATGGGTTTTCATGAGCAGCCAAAAGGCGAGAACGTTTGGCTGGTCGTGCCAAATGATGAAGGCGTGTTTCACGGCGCGGCGGATCGCGACGGCATCCGCTGTGTTCATCCCGTGCAGGTGTATTTGGATTTGAAAAACCATCCCGAACGGTCGGAGGAAGCGGCGGCGCAGTTGCGCCTGAAGATTTTGAGAAAGGTCAGCCATGCCTGAAAAACCAACGACCGCCGCCGGTTATGCGCCCGACCAGGTCGCGCGGGTGAAATCCACCTGCCTGTATCTCGCCACCAAGCTGGGCGACTTGATGGACGAACTCGTGGTCGTGGGAGGACTCGTCCCGTCGCTCCTGATTGATCAGGAGCATCTGCCGGAGAACGTGACGGCCCATGTGGGCACGCTCGATCTCGATCTGGGGCTGGCGTTCGCACTGGTGGGAGAGCAGCGCTATCAGGCCGTGGTGGAGCGCCTGCGCGCAGCGGGATTCGAGATGGACCAGAACGAGGAGGGGCAGCCCACGCGCCAACGCTGGCGCATCAGCGAACCGCCGGTGACGGTGGACTTCCTGATCGAACCGGAGAAGAGCGCCGAAGCACAGGCGGGACGTTTGTTCCCGCTCACCAGAGACTGGGCGGCCATCATCGCGCCCGGCCTGCATCTGGCATTCGTAAACAATCAAGCGGTGACGCTGGACGGACGGACCATCGCCGGAGAAACCGCCCGGAGGGACATCCGCGTCTGTGGAGCGGGGGCGTTCGTGGTGCTCAAGGCGTTGGCCTTCCACATTCGGGGTGAGAACAAGGACGCTTACGATTTGTTTTATCTGCTGCGGAACTACGGGAGCGGCGTCGCAGACGTGGCTGCGCAACTGCGGCCATTGATTAAGGACGCCAGCACAAAGAAGGCGCTGGCATACTTGCGGGAGGATTTCCAGGAGTCTGAGAGCATCGGGCCGAGACGCGTTGCCGAATTCCTGTTCGGACGACCGGAGGTGGACACTCAGGCGGACGCCCTCGGCTTCGTGCGCCAACTTCTGGCGGAATGCAGGACTTGAGCATGAGCTACCGATCATCATCATCATTCGGCAAGCGGCAGAAATACACTGCGGTCGCCGAAATGTTGCAGCGGGGCTTTGACGATTGCATGACGTTGGTGGACGACCACCAGATTGCTTGCATCATTCGCCAGGAGAAGAACGGACCGTCATGAAATCCAGACTCCTGCCTAACGGCCTTTCCCGAAGGACAAGCCGTTGCCTTCTCAACGCCGGCATTCCCATCGACAGGGAGGTGATCCGGCACGCTCTCAAAACCGGAGAGCTCTACCCCTTCTTCTGGCCTCCAAACTACGGCATATACACGCACGCTGAGGTCTGCCTTTGGGCCGGCATAGATGCAAAAGCCCTCTCGTGTCGCCCCTCTCAAGATGAAGTGTCGCCGTATCCTGCCAACGGACTTTCCTATCGGGCCAATCGGTGCCTCGCGCGATTCGCCATTCCCGCCACGAAGAGGGCGGTTCGTCATGCCCTGCGGACTGGAGTGCTCGTGCCGCGCCATCGCCCCAGCAACTACGGCCCACAAACCCATGCCGAGCTTTGCCGCTGGGCGGGCGTCAATCCCGCGGCCATCATATCCGCGCGTCCCAAACGCACGACATCCGGCCCGATAGACTGAAGTGCGGAGTCAGCCGCTTGAAAGCAGACGATTGCATTCGCCGCGGATATTACGAGTCGAAACACCACGAAGACTGCCGACTCGCCGTGACCAGCGCGCGGCATGCTTCGCTCCACGGGCTGCCGGTCGGCCCTGTTCCCTCTCGACCACGCCCGTTCCACTCCACAAACCGCGCGCTCGTCACGAGCGGGCATTCGCCGGAAGCCGCAGGCGCGGCAGGCTTCCGTCTGTGGCTCGGCGGCGGGACGTTGCGCTCCGGCTGCGTTTCGCTAGGCGCTGCTCTCCGTCCTTCGCTCCACTTTCCCCGCTCACCGACCACAGACCGAAGCTGGGTGTCGACAGAACAGCAGATTCGTCAATCGGCGATTGGCGAATTCAGATTCTCCAATCAGTGATTGAAAAATCGTCGAGCCATTCGGCTCGGGCTTGGACAACGCGATGAAACCCCTCTTGATTGTATGGCGGCGTCGGTCGCGTCAAGGTAGTGCGCCCCGGCTGCCCCCGCCTCCACCTTGACCCGTCCGCCGCCGCCGGGGAGTTTTGCCTTTAGGTTTTCATCGCGGAAGTGTGTCGTCGCGGGGCGACGGAAGGTGAAAAAATCACTGAAATCAGGGCAACTCCTGCTATGCTTTTGCCCGGGACTCGTGTTAAATGGGCCAGAATTCACGTTCAATGGTCGAAGTGCAAAACATGTGACGTGAGAACCGCGATTCAAAAGTCCTGGTATCGAAACGGTCTGCTCCGCGAACAAATGCCTCTCCGAAACGGTCACCGGCATGGCGTTGCCCGTGTCTGGCACAAGAACGGACGCCTCGCCTCTGAGGAACGCTACGCCGATGGCCTGTTGCATGGCGTCTGCCGCCAATGGAGTGAAACGGGCCGACTGCTCGGCAAATACCGCATGGTTCAAGGCACGGGTGTGCAGCGTGCATGGCATGATAACGGCAAGCCTCAGATGGAGTTGTCCACCGTGCGGGGCGAGTTCTGCGGGCGCAGCCGAAGCTGGTTGAGTGACGGCACGCTCCTGTCCGACGACATCTATCTCCGGGGTAAACTGGTCAGCGCCGACGAATACCGCGCGGCGGCAGCGAAGGACAAGTCGTTGCCGAAGCTGGGTAGGGTGACGAAGGCGGTGAAGCCGGTGTCGGAGAAACACATTCACCGAGTTTTCGTCGCCGGGCTGCTGGCCAAGCCCAATCGCTTCGAGGCGCGGGCCTGGCTGGAGGCCAGGAGCGCCGATAGCTCCGCCCGATCGCTCGGCCGATTCAAGCGCGAGAGTGACGCGGCGAAGTTCGTCGCCGCGCTCTACGACGCCGCCGCGACCGAGGTGATCGCGCCCGACGTTTACCGCAGTAAGAAAGGCGACGAGTTTGCGGATGCCTTGCTGGTGCGCGTGCCGAAGTCTCCTCCCAAGCGGAAGGCGATCCGCACGGTCTGCGCCCAGCTTCAAAAGCGAAAGCTTGGAGCAGTGCAGCCGGACGTGGACCTCGGCGAGACGCATTTGTTCCTTTCCCTGGCCTGAATTAGAACACGCCGAGGCGGTCGTGCAGCTCGTCGTGCGCGAGGATACCGCAGGCGGGACGACCAGTGAGCAGGCATTCCGCCACCGCGTCGCCAACGAGCTTCTCCACGGCATCGCGCATCGGACGCGCGCCGAGTTTCGGGTGGAATCCCTTGCGCACGAGAAACGGCAACGCGGTCTTATCGAGCTCGATCTTGTGCCCGCGCGCGGCCAGAAACTCGATTTCGCGGGACAAGAACTTCTCTGCAATCTCCAACTGGTGTTCGTAGCTCAGGCGATGGAACACGAGCTTCTCATTCACGCGTGCGAAGATCTCCGGGCGCAAGGCTTGTTGCGCGCGGGTGAGGACGTGGCGTTCGAGCGTGGCTTCGTTCGAGTGCTGGAGGCTCATCAGTTCCGCCGATCCAATGTTTGACGTTAGCCACACGTAGAACCCGCTGAAGTCGAGCGTCTGGCCGGTCGCCACCGTGAGCCGGGCGGCATCGAGCAGTTGCAGCAGGATGTCCAGCACGCGTGGGTGCGCCTTCTCCGCCTCATCGAACAGAAGCGAACCCTCCGCCGCGCGTTCGCGCACCGCTCCGAGGTAGCCGATTTCTCCGAGTCGTGCGCCCAGCAGCAGACCGAGCGCTTCCTGATTCTGAAACTCCGACATGTCGAAACGGAACAACTTCCCATCGCCGAAAACGTGATTCGTCGTCACGACCACCGTCTCGGTTTTGCCCACGCCGGTAGGCCCGAGCAGCAGGAAGCTGCCGCGTGGCCGTGACGGTTTCGTGAGCCCGAGTTCGCCCCGGCGAACAGCGGAGACGATTCGCGGAATCGTGTGGGACTGGCCGCGGATTTCGCGCGGCAACAACACGTCGAGTGCCTGGAGGTTGGTAAGCTTGTGCGAGTCTGGTGTTTTGTTCATCGCCTACCTTTAACAGGGACATCCCCGCACCTTGTGTCCCTCCTACACCCGGCTTTCTGCCCTTTGCTTCATGCTGCGTCCCGTGATCAGCGCGGTAGTCGCTGCTCAACGACAGAAAAACAAAAACACGACTCGTATGAAGCTCATCAAACACATCAAACCCCTCGGTCAGAAAATCCGCTCGCGGCTGCCGTCGCTGCTCCTGGCTGCCGCAGTCCTCGCCCTGAACAGCACCTCTGCTTACGCGCAGGCGTTCAACTCCACCGAACTCAAGACCGGCATCAGCAACAGCCTCGCCGTGATCATGATGTTCGGATTCGTGCTCGGCATCTCGTGCGTCATCTACGGCGGGTTCGCCATCCGGCGCGGCGACGTGGATCAGGGCAAGATGTCCATCATCGGCGGTGCAATCATCGCCGCCGCCCCGGCGGTCATCTTTGCCTTCTTCAAGATCTTCGGCATCGACACCAACAGCACGGTGGGTGTGGGCAACTTCTAATCTCGCCAACCGACCTGCCACCCGCCGCCCCGAGCCACCATGAAAGCCGAACTCCGCCTCACCGACACCAACGCCGCTTCCGACTCCAAAGGTCGGACGTGGGGATTGGAGGGCGGTTTGTTCTGGTGGCTCGTGGGCGGCATCGGCGTGGGCATCACGGTGTTCTTCGTGTTCCTCGTAATACTGAAGTCATCGTTGCTCACGTCTCTGGGCGTGGCGCTCGTTCCGGTGGGGCTTTGCCTCGCCTACATCTTCGGCCTGCGGCAGGGGAAACCGCCTGGCTACGACCGCGACATTTTCGAGCGCGTGTTCACTGGTGGCGGTTTTGCCCCCGAACCTCCGCGCCTCACGCATCCACTCGCAAAGGACCTGCCATGAGCCGCTACATCTTTGAACAACTCGACACCGCCGACCAGGCGCTGCGTGAGAATCTCCACCGGAACGACCTTGACCCCACCGCGCGCGAGCACATGGAGCGCGCCTTGGCCCACGTCCGGGAAGCCTACGTAGCGACGAACGAAATCGGCAAGGCGCGCTCCGTTCAGCGGCTCGTGGGGGACTTGGAGAAAGTGAATCACATCGTGGCAAAAGTCCGCCGCCGCGAACGTCCCGCCGTCATCAGTAAATCCATCCGAGTCTGACCTATGTTCGAACGCGCACCCAACGGCTTCTTCACCCACGACCTGATCGTGTTCAACCACCTCCGGCGCGGCGGCTACGTGTCGAAGGGCTTCATCTTCGAGTCCCCCGACCTGACGAACAGCCCGATTGCAGACCTGAACGACTTCCAGGACCAACTCTGTCTCCTGCTGGCGTCCCTCCACGAAAACCAGCGGCTACAAGTGCAATACTTCTGCGATTCCGACTACAAGGGGGAGTTGCTGCGTTACCAGCAGGAGACAGAGCGCTTTTCCAACGTCTGGACCAAGCGCGCCCGCAACGAACGCTTCGCGCGCTATTGGCAGGCGATGTCCGAGCGCAAACTCCGCCGTCAGCGCGTCATCTTCTACATCTCCCGGGCACTGGAGAACGTGCCGACGAAGTTCCAGACCGCCGCTGCCCGCCGAGATTACTACCAGACGCTGCTCGAACAGCTTCAGACCGAGTTCGAGCACGTTCACCGCCTACTGCTCGAAATCTTCGGCTCAGCCGGGGCACGTGTGCTGGCCATGACGGATGCCGACCACTTCCGCCACTACAAGCGCTTCCTCAATCCGTCGCTCAACGACCGGTTCGACTACGATCCGGCGGAAGGCTTCGCGCCCGAACTTTCGATTCAGGAAAACTGCTGGCACAGCGAGGGGAACGGGCAGTCTGACTTTGGGTTCTTCCTCGATGGCCACTACCACTCGCTCATCGTCCTGACCCGCTGGCCGCGCACGACCTATCCCGGCATCATTCAACGCCTCACCAATCTCCGCCTCCTTGACTACACCATCACGGTGAACATTGATCCGTTGCCCATCACCAAGGAGATCAGCAAGGAGGAGAAGGAGCACGACCGCGTGGCCGGCGACTACGCCAGCGAAAAGAAAATCTCGCTGCTGACCGTGATGGAGAAGAAGCAGAAGAAGATTCACGCCTTGATGCAGGGGCAGACGATTCCGTTCCACGCGATGTTCGCCATCCGTGTCTGGGACAAGACTCGCGACGGCCTCAATGCCAAGGCCGGGGCGATCAAGAACGCCATCAACTCCATGAACGCGGCCCAATACTTCGAGAGCAATCTACCCAGCACCTCGAAGAATCTGTTCTTCCAGACCTGGCCGGGCTGGACCTGGGGACGCTACGAACACCGGAAACTCTACGCCGAGCATCGCTTCCTCGCCGACATGCTCCCGGTCACCAGCACGTTCACCGGCCACCTGGCGACCGCCGAGGCGATCTACGACGGCCCGGCCAACAATCTGGTCGGCATCCAGACGTTTTCGGGCGGCAAGGATTCCGCGTCCCCGCAGCACGCGGTGTTGCTCGGCATGTCCGGCGCGGGCAAATCCGTGACCGTCTGTGACCTGCTCACCCAAACGGAAGGCTACTTCGGTTACACCGTCATCATTGAGGAGGGACTCAGCTACGGTATCTACACCGCCACGGTCGAAGAAGGCGCGCGGCCCATCATCATTCACCCGGACGGCGACTTGACCATCAACTACCTCGACACGAAGGGGCTGCCGCTCACGCCCGATCATCTCTCCGCCTCGACCGCACTTGTCGCCCGGATGATCGGCACGAGCGCCCAGGAGGACAAACAGATGCTCCGCCAGGCGCAGATCGCCAAGTATCTGAATCTGCTTTACGAGGATTCCTTCCAGGACTGGCAGAAGAAGCGGCACGACCAGTTGCTCGTCATCGCCCGACACGCGCTGGCACTCCAGCAGTTTCGGGCCGAGCGGATGCCGCCCGGCGCGACCAGCCTCGAAACCTTCGCCGATTTCCGCGATTGGCGAGCCGTCAACCCCGCCGAGGCGGAAGCCTACCTGGCACAGTTCGATGAAGCCGAGGCGTTGAAGTTCCTGAAAGAGCCGAAGACCAGCAAGGAAGTCCGCAACCTGGCGTTCGCCTATTTCACGCCCGATGAGTTCCCGACGCACCGGATGCTTCAGGAATTAATGATGCTCGACCCGATGGGAGCGGAGCGCGACCA
Organism: Candidatus Paceibacterota bacterium; assembly: GCA_035452965.1. Classification (NCBI taxonomy): domain Bacteria; kingdom Bacillati; phylum Minisyncoccota; species Minisyncoccota bacterium. The sequence continues at coordinate 86,206 of DAOTCE010000009.1, forward strand.
GATCATGGAAATCGCCACGCTCATCCTCCCGTGGTGTCGCGATGGCAACTACGGCTGCTTGTTCGACGGCACGAGCAACCTCTCGCTTACTGGCAAAATCGCGCACTTCGAGTTGGGCTACATCCCGGAGTCGGCGAAGGAGTTGAAAGCCGCCGCTGGCTTCCTCATCACCAACCACGCGCGCAAGCACATCATGACGCTACCGCGTGCGATTCGGAAACGGAACATCTACGAAGAAGTCGCCCGCTTTCTCGACATCCCCGGAGGCCAGGAAATTGTGCAGGAGAGCTACGCCCAGCTTCGCAAGTTCAATTGCTGGAACATCTCCATCGTGCAGCAATACGCGCGGTTCAAACAGTCGCGCATCCGCTCCGCCGTGTTCGGCAACAGTCGGCAATTCTTCATCATGCGCCAGAACGACCGCGCTGACCTCGATGACATGGGCAAGGACATCGCACTACCCGAGGTGACGCAGCACGCGATCATGAATTATCCGCTGCCGGATCATCAGCCCGGCGAGAAGTATTCGCCGTTCACGTATCTGCACACCGACTCGACCCGCAATATCTGCGGCACGGTTCACAACGTCGCTTCGCCGGAGTTGCTCTATTGCAGTTCCTCCAGCGGAGAGCACTTCGACCGCCGTGCCCGCGAACTCCGCCAGAGTCCGAGTGTGGTCGAGGGAATCATCCATCACTCAAACGCACGCAAAGACAGCGATCCCAAAACTCATTAACGCCTATGAAAACCAAACTGATCAGCCACGCCCCTAAACTCCTCTCGCTCGTCCTCGTCGCCGGTCTGTTTGCCGGCTGCGCGGCCACGCGCCCCATCAGTGATGTGGCGCTCGGCGCGGGCGGCGCATACCTCGGCCACGAACTCTCCGATGGCGACCCGCTCATCACCGCCGCGGGCGCGGCAGGCGGGGTGATTGTCAGCGAGACGCTCCATTACGCTGCGAAGAAACAGGCCGAGAAGGCTTACGCCACTGGCTACGACAAGGGGAAGAGCGATGCTGTCAAACAGCAGTATTGGCTCTACGTCTCCATGCAGCGCCAGCGCAACCAGGTCGCCAATGTTCGCCTTTACCCCGTGCTGTTACCGGAACAACGCATCGACGGGGTAACGTTCCAACCAACCACAAAATACCTCCGCATCGAGGAATAAAGATCCGGGAACAGGTCACTCCCTCACATACCTCGGTTTGTATGGAGGCCAGCGGCGTTTTGCACCAATCGATTTCCTTTCGGTCACGGAAGAACTTTCCGGTGAGGTTCTGGTCGGCTTCCGTTACGAGCCAGACCGCCGTATCCGCTCCTTCTTGCACCGAGCGAGCTGCGGATGCTCCGCCCATGTCGGTGCGAACCCATCCGGGGCACATCGAGTTCACCACGATTCCATGCTCTTTTAACGCTTCGGAAAGCATGATCGTGACGCCGTTCAGCGCGAGCTTGGAGAGGCAGTAGCTCGGCACGTTGGCTGACAGGCCATCGAGCTGACCGTAACCACTCGAAACATTGATCACTCGTGCTGCAGGAGATTATTTTAGATACGGCAGAAAAGCCTGCGTCATTTCGAGTGCCCCGAACGTGTTTGTTTGAAATGTGCTCACCATCTGCTCGCGCGCAATGGTGAGAACTGAGATCCCTTCATCGGGGTAGATTCCTGCATTATTGATCAGCACGTCGAGATGACCGATGGAACTGAACTCCGAAGCCGCAGACGCGACACTCTTCGAATCGCTCACATCGAGGACCAGCAGCGAGGCTTTGCCAAGGCGTGCCAGTTCGCGCACTGCCTTCTGGCCGTGTTGCTCTGAACGCGCACCAATGACACCGTGGAATTCGCGAGTGGTAAGCTGACGTGCAGTTTCAAACCCGATGCCTCGGTTTCCTCCAGTGATCAGGACGGTCTTCATTCAAGGTTTGCCTGCCAACTCAAAGGTGACCGTTACGTTCCCCGAGCCAACGGCCGAAGCAAGCCCCGCAGGTTCGTTGATACGGCCCAGCCGTGTGTAGCTGTAGGAGGTTGGAAAGGATTTGTAGAAAAGCACCACTGTGTTAGCGCCATAAATCATGAGGTCACCGTTCTTGATCGTCCGGGGATTGGATGCCTTTGTCGGCAACGTGTCCGGCAATCGGTACAACTTCTCGTTCCCGTTCAGTTCCTGCATATCGACGGTCAGAGGCAGCATGGCTTTGAATGCGGTTGCAGTGGGATTGTCATCGAGTGTGGCAATGAAAGTACTGGAGCCGATTTTGATTTTCATTTGCGTGGTCGCACGGTTGCTGTTGGTGCTTTCAACGCCTTGCCCGAATCCTTGTGGAATGGCAAAGGCAAGGATCAACATGAGCGATTGAACGTATCCTGGAAGCATGCTTTTCATTTCATGGAAGCGGGTTAAACAAACATCACCTGCGATATTGGTCGTTAGTAACCTTTTCCTTCCAATCGACGACCTTGCCGTCGAGCGCTTCCTGAATGGCAATGTGCGTCATCGCGGTCGTAGGCGCGGCACCGTGCCAGTGCCTCACGCCGGGGGGAAACCAGACGACATCGCCGAGGCGGATTTCCTCGATTGGGCCGCCTTCGATCTGCACCCGGCCGCAGCCTCCCGTGACAATGAGCCTCTGGCCGAGAGGATGCGTGTGCCAGGCCGTCCGGGCACCCGGTTCGAACGTGACGCTAGCTGCACCCGCACGAGCGGAAACGTTTGGGTCGAACAAGGGATCAATGCGAACGGTGCCGGTGAACCAATCCGCTGGTCCTTTGATCGAGGGTTGCGAGCCTATTCTTTTAATTTCCATAGGGAGCTTTTGTGTTTGAGGTGATGAGGTGGTTTGAGCGCGGAGGATCGCCGGGAAGGCGAGCGCGGCAGCGCCGGTGGTTTTCAGAAATGTGCGCCGGTGGATCATTTGTTAAGTAGGTAATTCGTTTTAGACAGTTTGGCCGCCATCGCCTTTACACCGTTTTGATGATCTTGGCAGGGATTCCGCCAACCACTTTGTTTTCGGGCACGTCTTTGGTGACAACGGCACCGGCCGCCACGACTGCGTTTTCTCCAATTGTTACACCCTGGGTAATGGTGGCATTGGCTCCGATCCACGCGTTCCTCTTGATACGGATTTGCCCCACTGTCAGCGAGTGCCTGTTTTCCGGCGAAAGGGGATGTCCTTCAGTGAGCAGGCTGACTTTTGGGGCGATGAAGACGCCGTCCTCAATGGTGATTCCTCCGAAGTCCAGAAAAACGCAGTCGAAGTTGATGAAGACATTCTTTCCGATTCTCGTATGCCTTCCGTAATTAACGTAGAACGGCGGAAAAATCGCGCTGCTTTCATTGATCTCCGTTCCCGTGATCTGGCTGAGCAAGGCGCGCATCTCCTCTGGATCGGCGGATTGATTCAATTGCAGGAGCAATTTTCTCGTGGCGAACGAGACGTCCCGAAGCTTGTGGTATTCAGGGTCGTTGAAGGGAACCGTCTCGCCCTTCCGAAGTCGTGCAAAAATATCAGTTGCAGGTTTCATGCGCTTGAAAAGGGAAACCGTCGCGCGTCAGATCGCCAGGCGCACTGACGCGCGACGCGGTAATTACTTCAGGTTCTTCGTGAAGAACTCAGTCAACTTATCGAATGGGATTAAGTTCACTTGGTCGTAGAGATCAACATGATTGGCGCCCTTGATGATCACGAGTTCTTTCGGCTCCGCCGCGGCCTGGTATGCCGTTTCACTGAAGTAACGCGAATGGGCCTTCTCCCCATGAATCAACAGCACTGGCCGGGGCGAAATTTCCGCGACATAGGTCAAGAGCGGCAGGTTCATGAACGACAGCGGATTGGTAACGGTCCATGAGCCGTTCGAGTTGATCGCTCGCGGGTGGAAGCCGCGTTCCCGCTTCTTGTAGTAATCAGCATATTCGACCATGAATTGCGGTTCGCCGCCTTTTAGCTCGTTGTAGATGGGACCGAGCTCTGGCTTGCCGTTTTCCGCATCCTTCCATCGCTGCTGACCCAGTTGCTCCAACGACTTTGTGCGCTCTTCCTTGGTCATGCTGTCGTTGTAGCCTTTGGACATCACGCGCGACATGTCATACATCGTGCTGGTCGCCACGGCTTTGATCCGCTGGTCCACGGCAGCGGCGTTCAGTGCCATGCCGCCCCAACCGCAAATGCCGATGATGCCGATCCGGTTGCGGTCCACCGAAGGTTGCAATCCGAGAAAATCCACCGCCGCGCTGAAATCCTCGGTATTGATGTCTGGGGAGGCGACATGGCGCGGTTCGCCACCGCTTTCGCCAGTGTAGGACGGATCGAATGCCAGCGTGACGAACCCACGTTCCGCCATCGTTTGCGCATAAAGGCCGGAGGATTGCTCCTTCACTGCGCCAAACGGGCCACTGACGGCGATCGCCGCCAGTTTGCCATTGCGGTTCTTCGGCTGATAGACATCGGCGGATAGAGTGATGCCGTAGCGGTTCTTGAAGGTGACCTTCCGATGCTCAACCTTTTCGCTCTTGGGAAAGGTTTTGTCCCACGCGGCCTGATCGGCCGCTTCGGTCGGTTCCGCTGAGATGGCCACGGCCAAGGCCATTCCCGTCATCGCTTTCAATGATCCAGTGCAAATCGTGTTCGTTTTCATACGCACACCTTGCCCCACCTGACACAATCGCGCTCTCGCGATCCTGCGATGCCTGTCGCAATCCTGCGGGAAATCTAAAGTGAACTCCGGAACTCCGTGGGCGTGACGCCGACCACACGCCGGAACACTTGTGCGAAATGGCTCGGGCTGGTGTAGCCCACTTCGAGGCCTACATCAATAAGGCTGCGCGAAGTTTCCCGAATCAATTGCTGGGCGCGGGTAACGCGTTGGCGCGTCACGAACTGTAGGGGAGTCATGCCCGTGGACTCCTTGAAGACATGGGCAAAGTGCGAGGAACTCAATTCCACCAGTGCGGCGAGTTCTTCAATCGAGATTTCCTGTGCGAGATGTGCAGTGACGTAATCCTCGACCTTGCGGAGCTGGTGAATGGGAAGTCCACCGCGAACGGCTGCCGTTTTGGCGGTGGTTTTCGTGTATTTTTCCACCAGATGCGCCGCGAAGAGTTGAGTGAGCGCCGCGACGCGGGGCGATTTTCCCGGCACACGCGCGGCCAGAAGCTCCGCGCAGGTCAGGCAGATGGGCCACAGGATTTCGTCGCGACCAAAAAAATCCACGACCTCCACGCGGTCTGCCTTACCGGGATAGCGTGCTTCGAGCGCGGCCATGAATGGCTCGACCGCGATGTGGAGCGAAAGATTATCGAGCTCCTGACCCGGTGGCGATTGGAAGCGCACTTCGTAGGGCGTGCGCGAACGGGTGACAAACAGGTCGCCCCCGTGGATCTGGCGGGTAACCCACGCTCCACCCACGTCGCGTTCCCGGAATTCCGCCATGCCCCGGAGGTTGCAGGAAATGTGGGGTTCGGGCGTGGCCGGCACGAGAAACCGATCCACCACGCGCGGCAACCGCCAGCGCCGGGCATAAAGCCCCGGCCACTGAAGCGCAACGCTATCGGCCACCACTTCGCCGGTGAGATACCGGGGAAACGCGGCGGCAGTGCTGCGGTCGGGCGTGTTCGCGTTCACTTCTTTCCCGTCTTCGCTTCAGCCCCCGCATCCATCTTGACGAGCGCGGCCAGGGGCGTTTGAAGAATGTGGCATTCGCCAAGAGAATTACACCACATGACGCGGTCTTTCACAAGGAACGCAATTGGACAGCGCGGGGAAATACCGCTTCCTTTGTCCGCCTTCCTCCCGGACTTCACCGCATCTTGCGCAGCACATACACCCTCGCGGCCATTCGTGGTGGTAAACCCTTTCCCGTGATTGGCGGCGTGTTGCCGCCGACCGGCAAACGACAACGAAAGGCACACCATGAAAAGACTCATCGCACTCACGCTCGTGACGCTCGGCGTCACGGTATCGGCCCGCGCGCAATGGGTGGTCTTTGACCCCACCGCGCAAATGCAATCCATCATGAATACCGCGCAGGAAATCGCGCAATTCGTGAAGGTCATTCAGAACCAGGTGCAACAGATCCAGACGCTCAACGACCAACTGAACGAGTTCAAGCACTACGAGAGCCTGTTCGGCGATCCCAAATCCGTCCTCCTCACGACGGTTCAACCGCTCGTGACCGACCTGCGAAAGACTGAGCTCGGCCAGACGCTCACGGCGCTCGAAGGGGCTGCGGACGCGGGCCAGGCCATGCTCTACGACGCCAACGGCCTGTTCAGCAGCATCGGCACGACGTTTACCACTCCGAACGGAGCAACCGTCACCCGCCGCGAATCGCCGTATCTGCCGGTCGCGGCCGTGCAGAAGACGACGGACAACTTTTTGTCTGTCACGACAGACGCCACCGCCCGGCGAGTCGCGCTCAAGGAGGAAATCGCCCGCACCACCACGGCGTTGAAGAACGCCACCACCGACGCCGAGGTGCAGAAGTTGACCGGCGTGCTCATCGGCCTGTCGTCAGCGCTCAACAACACGGACTACGAAATCAATCAGGCCACCGCGTCGGCGCTGGTTCAGGACGTGGCCAATCGCAACGAGGCGCAGCGCCAGATCGAGGCGAAGAAAGAGCAACAGCACGCCGAGTTCACCGAGGCGGTGCAGAAATACGGGCAGACCTTCCGCCTGGTGAATGCGCCCACCGCATTCCCAACCCAGTAACCGCCCCCTCAAATCGTCCCGACTATGGCAACCTTTGAACAACTCTTCCCGACGTTCCTGCAAAAGTGCGTCGAACTGCACGAATTGCTGCGCATCGTGGCGTTCATGTTGTTCATCGTCGGGACGATCCTTTTGGTCGTCCACGGCTTCAACGGAAAGACGCTCATCTTGCACATCGTGCGCTTGTTCGTGTTGACCGCCCTGCTGGTAATGCTACCGCAATGGGGCAATCAGGCCCAACAACTCCTGCAAACCTCCATTCTCGACGGCTTGGGCGTTGATCCGTCGAACGTTCAAGACCAATACAATCAGTTGCTCATCATCAAGCGTGATACCGGGACTGACCGTTCTTGGTGGGATATTTTGAGCGACCTCAACAGTTTTACCGTTGAACTTCTCATCTCTGGCTTTCTCTGGCTCTTTGGTCAGTTCGCGTCGCTGCTGCTGTTCTGGGCCTACATCATTCAGAAGTTCATCCTGTTCACCGCCTACGCGCTCTCGCCCCTAATGATTGGCTTTATGGCCATTCGCCCGCTGCGGTCGATCGGCAGCCGCTACCTGATGCACATCGTTGGCGTGCTGCTCTGGCCGCTCGGCTGGGCCGTCGCGGCGCTCATCACCCAGGGCATTCTCGATTTCATGACCGACCCGGCTTTCAAATTCATTGACCCAACCGCCACGCTCTATTCCCTGCAAGCCACGTTTGGAGTGGCGGTCGTGGCCTTTTGGATCGTGTTCAGTACCATTTCTGCACCGGTCGTCATCCAGAAGGTTATCAGCTACGGCACGCTCGCAGGCGGCCAGCTCATTTCTGGTGCAGTCGGCAGTTTTCTCCAGACCGCTGCCACCACGGCGGGTGCGGCGGCCGTCGCCTCCACCACCGGGCTGCCCCTCGCCACCGTGGGTGCAACCGGCATGGCGGCGATCCTGAGCACGCTCTCGACTGCCGCCGGCCAGGGCAGCGCCGGCGCGATCATCATCGCTGGTTCTGGCCTTCCCCCTCGCTCCGCTCGCGGTCGCCCCGGCGATGACATCACTGGCGACCGCTCTGTTCGTGAACTCATCGCCAAGACCAAAGGCCACTACTACTGATTATGGAAACCACCGATCTCCGCCCTCGTGTAACGCCCACCGGCAACGGCGCTCCCGCCCGCGTCGCCCGGAAGAAGTTCGACCCGACACAATTGTTCGCCCAACGCGACCGGCTGCCGTGGTTCTGGTTCTTCGTGGCCGTCGCCGTGACGGTTGTCGCCGCGCTCGACCGCTACCACATCATCAACCAATTCAAGCAGCGCGAGCGCGTTGTCATCATTGACCCGGCGCAGACCTACTACATCAGCCCGCTGCTTCAGTTTGCTGAGGCCAAGGACTTGCATGCCCAACAGGCCGAACTGGCGACCATCACGTTCCTTGAGCGCAACCCGAAGGACTTCGACCATCCGGAGCTGCTTCGGCAGATGTTCCTCAAGTCGGCGTTGGAGAAGGCGCGCGAGCATCGCACGCGTGAGGCGGTCGAGTTCCGCGCCAAGCAGCTTCACCAGAAGCCGGAGATTGCCAAGATCGACATCCTTGCCACGCGCGAAAACGAAGTGCTGGCCACCGTTTCCGGCCAGGTCATCCGCACCGGCATCTTCCAGGAGAAGGCCTTCTCCGAGGCGTTCACCTTCAAACTGAGTCTCCGTCTGCTCCGCAACCCCAACATGGCTGCCAACGGTCGTTTCCCCACCGCTGTCGGCGACTTCAAATATGAAATCACCCATTAGCATACTCCTGCTGTCCGCAACGCTCGCGCTTGCCGAACCGCCCGAAGCCATCCAGCGCGTCACGCTCGACGAACGCGTGGTTATCACCGTGCCGGTCGCAACGAACCGGGTCACCACCATCAGCCTGCCCGGACCGATTTCAGCGATTGACGCAGTGGGCGTGACTGCCGACGGCAAGACGCCAGGGCAATTCCAACTGGCGCACACCAAAGGCTCATCGTTCCTGTCCGTCCGCGCGCTGGCACGGAAGGCGGCGACGAATCTGAACCTCCGTTGGAACAAGCGCACCTATGTCTTCGAGTTGGTGGAGAGCGATACACCCGTGCTGGCGCTGAACCTCGAAGACCGGGCTGCCACCGCCCAGAATGTCCAACCTGCGCCGCAGGTCACCCCGACGCGCCTGCTGGCGTTGCTCGACAAAGCCAAGGCGTTCCCGTTGCTGAAGAAACAGCAACCGGACGCCGTGGCCGGCGCGGAGGCCAGGACGTTTGCCGACAAGCCGCTCGTCACGGATTTCAACGACTACGAGATCCGCATCGAGGAGGTGTTCCGCTTCAACCCCGAGGACACGCTCGTCTTTCATGTCACGCTGCGAAACAGGTCCGATCAGGAGATTCGCTACCTGCCGGAGAGCTTCTGTGTGCGTGCTGGCAGCCGACTCTATTTCCAGTCCATCAGCGATGCGCCCGGAGTGTTGCCTGCATGTGCCGCGAGCACGGTCTATTTCGCCATCAGTGGCACGCCGGACGGCGGGCGGAACGAACTCTCGCTCAAGAACGACTTCACGGTGCTCGTAACGCGCACTTCGCCACTTCCGACGCCGCCAAGGCCATCGGTCGCGATGACCCCGGAGGCGGAAGCAGTTGCACGTGATGCGTTGCATCGCGCCATAAACGATCTGGAGAAGGCTGCCGCAGAGTCGAATTCGTCTTCCACGAACCTGCCCGCAAACAACCAAAACCCTTCCACCCCATGAAACCGCGCGACTTTCTCAACTTCTTCAAGACCGGCAGCGGCAAGCTGGTCCTGTTTGCCGTGATCTTCGGCGGCGGCCTGCTCGTGTTCAGTGTGCTACGCAGCCGATCCGGTTCTGGCGATGCCGATGTTCGCGTCACTGGACTGACGACGAATGCCACTGACCACCCGCAGGTGGTGCAGACCATTCAGCGACCCATGCAGCCGTTTCATCCGCCGACGCCCAAGCCCGAGCCGCTTCCTTTACCTGGCAAGACCAATGAACCGCCGAAGGTGATTGTCGAGAGACCCAAGCCTGAGCCGCCAGCACCGCAGCTCCCGCCGATCAGCCTCTTCGGAGATGCCGCCGCCGGTGTTCCTGAACCGAAAGCACTCGGCGAGATTTACGCGCCCTATGGCCGTCTGATCCCGTGCGAGACCGTCATCACGGTGGACTCAGCCTCGATCCAGACACCCATCGTTGGCCTCGTCACCGAGAACATCTATCACGCGGGCAGACTGGTGATTCCCGCCGGCACGGAAGTCCACGGCACGGCGCAAACCGACCGCCACCGTGAGCGCATAGCCAGCGGGAACAGTTGGACGTTGGTCTGGCAGGGGGGAGAGGAACTTCGCTTGAAGGGCGTCGCACTCGACCGTGAGTTCTCCGGCGACCAGGAAGGCTGGGGCATCACCGACGGCAGCGCGGGTCTGCGCGGACGCCTGATCAAATCCGACAACCTGGCGGAGATCAAACTGTTCGCCGCCACGTTCCTCTCCGGCGCGGCGAGTGCTTTGACCGAGAAGGAGCAGACCATCTTCGGTTCGGTGGACAGCCGCTCGCTGAACAACGCCCCGTTCAAAGGCGCGGAGAAGGTTCTCTCGGTTTACGCGCAACGCATCTACGAAGCGATTCAACGCGACGGCTTCTACGTTCGCGTGGCGAGCGGCAAGCAGTTCTACATCTACGTCGTCCAAACAATTGACCGTAGCGATGCCGTGATTGGCGGCACGTTGAAGCCGTTCGCCGAGGAGGGGAATACCAACGTGCCCGCGCTTCTGTCACCAGCGGCATTCGGTGTAGCAGCCACACCCACCCCGAACGCAGTTCAGCCAAACTCAACCCCATTGTATCAGCCATGAAATACCTCGCCCTGATTCCGCTCGTGCTCGTCGCCTCGTGCGCCTCGCGCCCGCAGGTTGTCCTCCGTCCCACGCCGCCGCCACCGGTCGAGCCGGTCGAGTCGGTTCGCTACGGGGAAGTCGTCCGTGCCTACCACGTTGGCCGCTACGTTGATCCGAATCACCCGGAGACGATGCACGAGCAGCACCCGGTGTATCGCATCGAAGTCTCCGCGCGGTGGAATCTCCACCCCGGGCCGCTCAACACCGCCAACCTGTTGAATCCCCCGCCAGATGCCGCGTTCGCGCCGCCACCCACGAACGATGTCCTGGTCGCCGAGATGAACCGGCAGCGGGAGACGACCGCTTGGGTGATGCTTGAAGCCGCGAAGCTCGCGCAGTCCTATGGCGAATTGCAGACCGTCCTGGGCGAAATGAAAGACGTCGCCCGCAACAACGCACTCCTGAGCGTCCGCCTCGCCACCAACGAACAGCGCCTCGTCGAGTTCGACCGCGAACTCCAGAAGCTGTCCGTATTGCCGTCGGCGCCGACGAACGAAGTGCCCGCGTTCACACCCGACCTGCCCACGCAGCCCAAGCCTTGAAGACACTTTGCTGGCGTGAGGCGATCAAATCTCCTTTCGCTGGCGAACACGGCAGATGCCGCGCTAACCAACAACAAAACACGAATCGTTATGAGCAAACCGAGACCCTCAGCGCCACCGAGCGCCGGCGGCAATGCCGCCCCGACCGACCAGCCCACTTTCCGGAGCAATCCCGAGGTGGATGCGAAGATTGATGCCTACATCAAAGAGAACCCCAAGTATTGGGCCTACGTCCAGGCGATGCCCCGCGAGCGGCTCGAACGCACCGTCGTCCTCAACGAGGTGCGCGAACTCGACCGCCAACAACGCATCCGTGAAGGCGTCTTGAAACAGATCAACCGCAACCCGGAGATGAAGCGCGCCTACGACCTCCTGGTCAAGGACCTGCCCGAGGACCAAAAGGAAAGCGTCATCGCGCAAATCGCCCGCCAGGCCCGGAGGGCAGTGGCCCGTTCTCAGGGGCAGCAGGTGCAGCAGAACCGCGGCGAAGCGGTCACGGTCTGACAGACGCCACGCCCCGGTCTGACACTCTGGCGACGGAGTGTTGGCCGGGGCGAAATGGGGACAGATTTTCGTCGTGGACAACGAACACGGCTTGCGGTTTCCGCGTCAAACATGCATGATCGAAGCAGTTGGAAAGCTTGTATGGAACATCCAGTCCTATACCTGGCACGTGTGACGAAGTTTCTCGATGGCATCATTGAGGAGCACGGCCACTACCTGTTCATGGGCTTTGCGTTTTTCTGCATTGCATTTCTCGTTTGGATGCTCACCCGCCGCCGCACGCGCCCGGTGCATGACATTTCCGTGGTGATTCTCCCGCTCGGCCACGCGCCCAGGCGTGAGCATGAACCCGAGCCCGTTTTGTTCCGGGAAACGTCCGATTTCTGATGCGGTTGGCAGCCGGCTGCGAAGCCTTGCGGAGAGGTCAGACCTTGCCGTTAACCTTGTGCTCCAGAAGAAGTTCCACCTTGATCTTGTCCACGAAGTCCAAGGTGTGAGGGCGGGCGGGCAACCCCTTCATGTCAAACTGCCCGACCACGAACAAGGGTGTGTTAACCCATTCAGCATAACGAGTTCGGACGATTCGATTCCAAATCAGCGTTTCCCAGCCACCCATGCCAAAGCAGGCCAGCAGCCCGCAGCCATAAACAGGAATCGAAGGGGTTCGCAGGAAGAAGCCTATCGCGATCTCGGAATCCTCCGGTGTCCTCTTGTTGCGAAACTCGTCCAGCCGCTTGTAGGACTTCAATCGGGCGCTCTTGTGCTGGTAGAAAGTTAGGTCGGCCTTCTCCACTTTCTCACCAACCGCCTGCGTCAGTTCGACGTGAGAACGCGCGCAGACGGCCAGGTATTTCCGGAACTCAGCGAAGACTTGCTGCTCCAGGTGCGTGTAGCTCTCGTCCATGTGCTTCTTGTCGCCGTGACGCCTGTCGTCAAGCGGCGGTCGGGTGGTCAGGACGAGGAGATCGTCGGACTTGATGAAGCTGAAATGCTCGTGGCCGAGCTTCTTGTCCTTCTTCGGATCGAATGGTGAATTGAAGAGGATGTGGCCGTATTCGCAGCCGAGTTTGGCCAGGGGAGCGGTGACCTCGCTGAACGCCGCGCCATCGCGAATCTTCGATGGCTTCGCGACTTCTCCGGCGCGCAGCGGCATCGAATACGCGAAACGATGATACAGGGTCGGCGCTTTCACAATTTCGTTGCCAGAATGTTACAGGAAGCGGCGGAAGAAGGAAAGCGAACGATTTCGCAAAATCAGACGCAAATTCAATTTCGATCTGAAATGCGCTTTCGCGGCATCGCGAGCTTTCTGCGGATAGTGCGATTTCAGTGGAGAGAAAGTTTCGTATCAGACCGCACCCGCGCTCCGTTCGTTTATGCTTCGCGCACAATCCATGAAAATGCCCATCCTCCAGAGCAAGTCTCCGTCACCCCGCCGACCAGGCGGCCATGTTGTTGCGCGATTCGCAGCTTCGTTTCATCGAACTCGCGGCGTTCTTCGCGTCACCACGCAGGTCTCGCAGTCCCTCACGTGGCCTTAGCGCCGCGTATCGTCACCCCGAACACGAAGCACCCACCACGCATTTTGTGTCGGAGCTACACCCGGAAGGAAGTTGAAAAGCCTATGACAAGAGACACTGCGTATGAACCGCGACGCAAATCTTATCGGGCGCAAAGTCGCCAAGCTCCGCTTCCAGCGCGAATGGACTCAGGACACCTTCGTTGCCAGGTTGCAGGTCCGGTTTTCCGATCTGCGAATCACCCGCGACATCCTCGCGAACATCGAGACGAAACGCTGCGTTGCCACCGACAAGCACGTCTATGCCTTTGCTCTGGTCCTCGGAGTCGAAGTCGGCGAACTGTTCCGGCCATGAACCGCCATGCCAGCCCCAACCTGAAAGAACTGCATGGCAATCCGGCGAAATCATGTAGAATCCGACCAGCAGCTTGACCTTTTCAGCACGCCCAGGCCGCCCCGTGAAACTGTTGACCCAATACGGCCGAATGGCCGAGAAGCACTGGCGCGAACACCGCCCGAAGATGGTCCGCGAAATGGAGCGGAAAGGCATTCTGCATCAATTGCTTCTGGAAGCGGAGGACAAGACGAAGGACGAAATGGCCACCCTTCGCATCCAGTTGATGCAGCAGGGAGCAACGGCGCAACAGGCTCAGATTCAAGCGTGGGAGATGGTGCGGGAGAAATATATCCTGCTCCCGCCGGAAGACTGAGCAGACCGATCCGTCGCTCGGCGCCGGAAGTTCGCAACGAGAGCAACTACCGTATTTCTGACTCGGACAGGATCGGGGAAGGGCCGCCCCGGCAGAAATTCCGGCAGAACATCGAAGCCATCCAAACTCTGCGGAAGGTGGAGGCCGAGGGCCGCCCCGCGACACCCGAGGAGAAGACAGCGCTCGTGCGTTACGTGGGCTGGGGTGCCATGCCGCAAGTCTTTGACCCGCGCAATTATGAATGGCGGTCGGCGCGCGCCGAGGTGGAACAACTGCTGACCCCGGAGGAACTGGAAGCGGCCCGCGCCAGCACACTCAACGCCCACTACACCTCGCCGACCGTGGTGCGCGCCATGTATCGCGCCCTGGAGCAGTTCGGATTCGAGCGGGGACGAATTCTGGAACCGGCGTGCGGTATTGGGCATTTCATCGGGCTGATGCCGGAGGCGATGCACCGGCATTCGACCATCACCGGCGTCGAAATTGACCCTATCACCGCGCGCATTGCCAAGGCGCTCTACCCGGATGCCGATGTTCGCACCCAGGGATTCGAGAATGCCAAACTCGCCGATGGGTTCTTCGACGTGGCGATTTCCAATGTGCCGTTTGGGGATTATCCCGTCCACGATCCGAGCCTGAATGCCTACCGGTTCCCAATCCACGACTACTTCTTCGCCAAGGCCCTGGAGAAGGTCCGTCCCGGCGGTCTGATCATGTTCATCACTTCCCGCGGAACGATGGACAAGCTCGACTCCACGCTCCGCGAGTATCTGGCCCCGAAGGCGGAGTTGCTTGGTGCCATTCGTTTGCCGAACACAGCCTTCAAACAGAACGCTGGCACGGAGGTGACGACAGACATCCTCATGCTTCGCAAGTTGCATCCCGGCGAGACTCCTCGTGGACCGGCCTGGCGCGAAGTGCAGGAATTCACCAATCACAATTGGGAGAAAATCCCCATCAATGAGTATTTCGTAGAGCGTCCCCACTTGATGCTCGGCCATCTTCAGTTGACCGGCCGAATGTATCGGGACAATGAGCCGACGTTGGAACCTGACGGCAGGGTTCTTGGCGACGCGCTCGGTGCAGCAGTTCCGGAGCTACCTGCTGGCATCTATCGCGCGCAACGGGTCGAATTGATGGAATCTGCCCCGGAGCAGACCATTCCTGCACCGGATGTCGTCAAACCCAACGCGTTCTGTATTCACGATGGGATTGTCTGCATCCGCGAGGAAAACGTCCTGCGTCCGCTGAATGACTTGCCGTCGGAGACCCGCTCCCGGATTCGCGGCATGATCCAGGTGCGTGATGCCGTGCGCGACTGCCTGCGCGCCCAGGTGGACGGCAGCCCGGAAGAACGCGTCGTCGAAACGCGCCAGCAACTCAACATCGCTTACGACCGGTTCGCCGCCCGGTTTGGCCCGCTGAATCTCCGGGCCAACCAGCGCGCGTTCGATGGCGATCCGGATTTGCCGCTGCTGCTCTCGCTGGAGAACTACAACGACGAAACGAAGCGGGCGACGAAGGCGACCATCTTCACAGAACGGACGATTCACCACCGGCAGCCGGTGGAATCCGTCGACACGCCCAAGGAAGCGTTGCTCGTAAGCTTGAATGAGTGCGGTGGCGTTGACCTCGACCGCATGGCGGGATTGCTGAACAAGCCAGTCGAAGAATTCCTCCCCGACTTGAAAGGGTTGATCTTCCGCAATCCACAGACGAACGAATGGGAGACTGACGACCAATATCTGTCCGGCAACGTGCGGGAAAAGCTGACGGTCGCGGACGCCGCCGCGCTGACTGATCCGCGCTTCGCCGAGAATGTCGAGGCGTTGAAATCGGTGCAGCCAGCAGACTTGGCGGCGACCGAGATTGACGTGCGGCTCGGTTCGGCCTGGCTTCCGCCCGGCGACGTGAAGGATTTCACCAACCAGCTTCTGAACATTCCGTCCGGCGTCGAGGTCGGCCACGTCCACGCGCTGGGCACATGGCACATCAACGCGAATTGGGAAGCCAAGGGTGCGACGGCCAACACGACGGATTGGGGCACGGACCGATACACGGCCATCGAACTCATCGAAGATGCGCTCAATCTCAAGACGCCCACGGTCTATGACACGGTTGACGACAAACCGGTGGTCAACGCGCAGGCAACCGAAGCCGCACGCGAAAAGCAGGAGCGCATCAAAGAGCGGTTCAAGGAGTGGGTGTGGTCGGATGACGCCCGTCGTGAACGGCTCTGCCGCCTCTACAATGACACGTTCAACCACACGCGTGTCCGCACTTTCAACGGCGACCACCTGACGTTGCCCGGCGCGAGCGGGGCGATCCAGTTGCACGGACACCAGAAGGCCGGGGTATGGCGCATTCTGCAAACGCCCAACACGCTGTTGGCGCATGTTGTCGGCGCGGGCAAGACGTTCACCATGGTCGCTGCGGCGATGGAGTTGAAACGGCTCGGCCTCGCTCGCAAGCCGATGTTCTCCGTTCCGAACCACATGCTCGGTCAGTTTTCGACCGAATTGCTGACGCTGTATCCCGGCGCGAACATCCTGGTCGCGGGCAAGGAGGATTTCGAGTCGCAGAACCGCAAGAAGTTGTTCAGCCGCATTGCCACCGGGAATTGGGATGCCGTCATCGTCACGCACTCGGGTTTCGAGCGCATCCCTCTGGCGCGCGAAACACAGGAACGATTCTTCGAGGAACAGCTTCACGAATTGGAGATGATCAAGCGGCAGCACGCGGATTCGTCGAATCGCCGCCTTGTGAAAGAGATCGAAAAGTCCAAGAAACGGCTCGAAGCCAAGCTGCAAGCCCTCGCCGCCGAGCACAAGAAAGACAACACGCTGACCTTCGAGGAACTCGGCGTGGACCGCATCTTCGTGGACGAAGCGCACTATTTCAAAAACCTATTTTACGTCACCAAGATGACGCGCATTGCCGGTCT
Organism: Candidatus Paceibacterota bacterium; assembly: GCA_035452965.1. Taxonomy (NCBI): domain Bacteria; kingdom Bacillati; phylum Minisyncoccota; species Minisyncoccota bacterium. Next base: position 103,037 of record DAOTCE010000009.1, read on the forward strand.
GCCACAGACCGCCAGCGAACGTGCCTTTGACATGTATCTGAAAGTCCGCCATGTCCAATCCCTCAACGGCGGAGGCGGTGTAGTGTTTGCCACGGGCACGCCCATCGCGAACAGCATGGCAGAGATGTTCACCATGCAGCGGTATCTCCAGCCCGAGGCGTTGAAACAGCACAACCTGCATCACTTCGATTCGTGGGCAGCCACGTTCGGCGAACCCGTCACCGCGATGGAACTTTCGCCGGACGGCGCTGGCTACCGGCTCAACACGCGATTTGCCCGATTCATCAATGTGCCGGAGCTGATGCAGATGTTCCGCCAGTCTGCCGACGTGCAGACCGCCGCCATGTTGAATCTGCCACGCCCAAAGCTCGACGGCGAGAAACCCACGATTCGCAACGCACCAGCGACCGAGGAATTAAAGGAGTTCGTCCAATCGCTTGCAGCTCGCGCTGAGAAGCTCAAGGGCGGACGCATTGATCCGAGCGTGGACAACATGCTGAAAATCACGTCCGAGGGACGTAAGGCCGCGTTGGATCTCCGGTTAATGAAGCCAACATCACCGGACGAGCCGCAGGGAAAGGTGAATCAGGCGGTTGAGAACATTCACAGTATCTGGGAGGCGACTGGCGCGCAGCGCTCCACGCAGCTCGCCTTTTGCGACCTCTCGACACCCAAGGACAAGGGATTCTCGGTCTATCGAGACATGGCCGAGAAGTTGAAGGTCATGGGCATTCCCGAGCGCGAGATTGCCTTCATCCAGGAATTTGATTCCGACGCCTCCAAGCTGGCTTTGTTCCGAGACGTGCGCGCGGGCAAGGTCCGCGTCCTGTTCGGCAGCACGCAAAAGATGGGTTCGGGGACGAACGTGCAGGAACGTTTGATTGCACTGCACCATCTCGATGCGCCGTGGCGACCGGCGGACGTGGAACAGCGCGAGGGTCGGATACTGCGGCAGGGCAACAAGAACTCCACCGTTCAGATATTCCGCTACGTCACGGAAGGCAGTTTCGACGCGTATATGTGGCAGACGTTGGAAACGAAGGCCAAGTTCATCGCCCAGGTCATGAGCGGTGACATGACCATCCGCCGCCTCGAAGACCTCGACTCGGCTGCACTGACCTACGCGGAGGTCAAAGCCATCGCCTCCGGCAATCCGCTGGTGATCGAAAAGGCGCAGGTGGACGCCGAGTTGATTAGGCTGACGCGCCTCCGCTCCGCCCACGCCGAAGAGCAATATCGTATTCGGTCGAATCTCCGGCGCTCGCATGAAGACGCCGAAATGTTTACCAGCCGTCTGACCAATCTTCGGCAAGACCTCACGGTGCGGCTGGATACGACCGGCGATAAATTCATCATCGAATTGGATGGGCAGGAAATGAACAACCGGGGCATCGCCGGCGAGTTGATTCTCCGCCGAGCCGAGAAGCTGAAGAACCGATTCGGGGATGACGTGAGTATCGGTAGTTTTGCTGGCTTCGCTCTGCTGCTCCGCCCCAGCTTTAACAACACCGTCGAAGTCGTCGTGCGCGGCAAGAACAGCTACGCCGCGCGTGTCACCGACACGGCGTTGGGCACGATTCGGTCGATGGAAGCCACCGTGCAGGGGTTTGAAGAACGCGCCACCAAGCTGGAGGCCGACATTGCGGATGCTCAAAAGCGCACCAAGGAACTCGAAACCAAAGTCGGCGCGCTTTTCGAGAAGGAAGAACACTACCAGCACCTGTGCCGTCGCCAAAGCGAGATCGAGGAGCAACTTGACCTCACCAAGAATCAAGCCCCCAGCCAGGTGGAAGTGGAGTCCACGGAGGCCATTGATCAGAAGACCTCCGACCGTCATGCGCAAAAGAATCATCGTACGCATTCAAGCCACCACCGCACCGCCGTCCACGTATGAGCACCGCGACGCACCAGACCGAGTTTCTAAGTTGGAAGATTCTGCCTGCCCGCCTTGATGCCGCGCAGACCGCGTGGTATCTCGGATTCGAGCCTCACGAGATTCCCATGCTCATCGCCGCGAACCTGCTCAAACCCCTTGGCAAGCCCGCGCGAAATTGCACGAAGTACTTCGCCACCGAAACGCTGGAACAACTACGTCGCGACGAGAAATGGCTCGCCCGCGCCAGCGACGCCATTGCCGCGTATTGGAGAGAACGAAACGCCCGCAAGCGTTCGGCTGGCGGGCGCAACGGAGGCGGCAGCAGATAAACTAGCCAACGGTCTGGCCGAGGCGGGTAGCTCGATCTCGCTCGGCCGTGAGCGGCGGAAGTTGGATGATTTGACCCTCTGCAGCCTGTTTCTCGTAGCTTTCCAGAGACGGCAATTTCACCTTGGCCTTGCGAGCGTAAGCGCGATGCACGGCCTTACTGTTGTGGCCGAGCGCCTCCTGGGCGAACCGTTCGGGGTAACCGCATTGCTTTGCGCGTTCCGCCCAAGCGTATCTGTAAGAATGCAGAGACACCCCTTTGATGCCCAAGCCTTCGCAGCGTTGCTTAAATTCTGTCGCCCGATCGCCGCAACGGACGGTATGCAGATAGGGGAACAGCGGCCCAACTACCGCCAGCCGGCGGAGAACCGCTTCGATTTCGTCTCCAAAGTGGATCATTGCCAGGCTGCCGGTCTTCTGCCGGTTGTAGGCGATAGTCCGGTTGGGCCAGTCAATGTCCTCGGCCTTGAGGTTGGCGATGTCCGTTTGCGAGCCGCCCAGATGCCAGCAGAGTTCGTAGAAGCTCTGTCGCTCGGGGTTCTTCTCTCGCTCAATGATCCGCTGATGTTCCTCCAGCGTGATGGCGCGTTTGGGTTGGAAGCGGACTTCCGGCCAGAGTCGCTTCGGTATGATCGGCCACGGCAGCCAGTTCATCGCGAGGCAGAAGTTGTGGAGCTTGCGCAGGTGGACGTTGGTGCTGACCGTGCCGGCCTTGAGGCAGGCAAGCATTTGCTCAGCCTGAGTTTCAAGGATGATTTTCCCGCGAATCAGGTCGAGCGCCGACTCCTTCGCTGCCCGAACCCAGCGCTCTTTGGTCGAACCTTCCTTGGTTTCGATGATGGCGTTCAGGGCGTCCTGCCAGGTCCGGGTGGAGACGCCGGAGTCCGTTCCGGCGAGATACGCCTTGGCGAGGTGTAGATTGAGTTGGGGTTGGCGGAAGGATTCGTTCTTCGCGTTGAGCAGAGTGGTCGCTTCGGCGCGGTCCTTTGTTCCGAGGCTCTCCTGTTTTCCAGTCTCGGAGTTGTGGGCGTAGAACATGCCGCCCTTCTTGCGACGGTAGAGGCGAAATCGGTTTTTCATGGCTCGAATTTTTTGTTCGAGCCTGCCAAGCGAGGACGAAGGGCAGGTGTCTCAATGACACCAAACGCACGGCCAATTGCGTTTCAGCAAGTCGTGCCGGGGTGATCGCGGAGTTGTTGTTGAGTACTTCCGAGTCACAAATCTGCTGGCACTTTTGCTGGCACTTGAGGGCTGTGAGATTTGTAACTCCTTGTCCAAACGATATTTGGAATTGGAGGCGGAGGTCGGAATCGAACCGACGAATGAGGCTTTTGCAGAGCCCTGCCTTACCACTTGGCTACCCCGCCACCGAATTTGTGCGGAAATTAAACCAGTTCAGGTGACACGCAAGTATTAAGTGACACCGTTAATTGACTCCCGTTACCAACGGCGCCGCGGATGCGTCGGCGGAGCGAGAAGGCGGATGCGTCCTCAGATGGCCTCAACTCCAAGGGTTTTTCACCGGGGGACAAACCGCTGAAGCGGTTCGGAACTCACACCGGCCCGCCGACACCCAACTCAAGTTGGGTGTTAATGAGAGGGCACAGGCGAAGGTTGGTTAGGCTGGCGCGACGGAACGGCTAGCGGCGGCCAGTTCTTCCTCGAAATCCACAATCTGCTTGATCTGGGCCAGGAACCAACGGTCAATCCTGGTGAGTTGGAAGAGTTCCTCGATGGTGAATCCGGCGCGGAGGGCATGCCGGAGGAAGAAAATGCGCTCGGCGTTCGGCACGCTGAGGCGAGAGGTGATAAGTTCTTTCGGCAGGAGGTCGCGATCCCCATATACTTTGTCGCCGAAGCGCCAGGGCCGGCCATGGCCTCCCAATCCGCAGCGGCCGATCTCGAGGGAGCGCAGGGCTTTCTGGAGCGATTCCTTGAAGGTGCGGCCGATGGCCATCACCTCGCCGACGCTCTTCATCTGGGTGTTTAGGGCCGGGTCGGCCTGGGGGAACTTTTCGAAGGCGAAGCGAGGGACTTTGGTGACGACGTAATCAATGGTGGGTTCGAAGCTGGCGGGGGTTTCACGCGTGATGTCGTTTCGGATTTCGTCGAGGAGATAGCCGACGGCGAGCTTGGCGGCGATCTTGGCGATGGGGAAGCCGGTGGCCTTGGAGGCGAGCGCCGAAGACCGCGAGACGCGCGGGTTCATCTCGATGATGACCATGCGCCCGTTGTCCGGGTTGACGGCAAACTGGATGTTCGAGCCGCCCGTTTCGACGCCGACGGCGCGGATGACCGCGAAGGAGGCGTCGCGCATAATCTGGAACTCCTTATCGGTGAGGGTCTGGATGGGCGCGACGGTGATCGAATCGCCGGTGTGGATGCCCATCGGGTCGAAGTTCTCGATGGAACAGACGACGACGCAATTGTCCTTGCGGTCACGCATCACCTCCATCTCGAATTCCTTCCAGCCGAGCAGAGATTCCTCGATGAGAATCTCGGCTGCCGGGGAAAGCTCCAGTCCGCGCCTGGCCAGGTCATCGAATTCCTCGCGATTGTAAGCGATGCCGCCGCCGGTGCCGCCCAAGGTGAAGGCAGGACGAATTATGAGCGGAAACCGGCCGATCAGGTCAGAGACCTGGCGCGCTTCTTCGGGATTGTGGGCGGTGCCGCTGATGGGGACGTCCAGACCGATGGATAGCATCAGGTCCTTGAAGACTTGCCGGTCCTCGCCACGCTCAATGGCTTTAGCGTTGGCGCCAATCATCTCGACCCCGAATTGGTCAAGGGTGCCGCGGCGGAAGAGGGCCATGGCGGTGTTGAGGGCGGTCTGGCCGCCAAGGGTGGGCAACAGGGCGAGTGTGCCGCTGGCCCTGGTGCGCTTCATTTCCCCGGCTTCACGGGCGATGATCTTCTCCAAGCAATCGGGAGTGATCGGCTCCAAATAGGTGCGGTCGGCGAACTCCGGGTCGGTCATGATCGTGGCGGGGTTGGAGTTCGCCAAGATAACGCGGTAGCCGTCTTCTCTGAGCGCTTTGCAGGCCTGGGTGCCTGAATAATCGAACTCGCACGCCTGCCCGATGACAATCGGGCCGGCGCCGATGATCAGGACGGAATGAATGTCGGCGCGCTTCGGCATAGCAGGCGCACTGAATAAAGCGCAATCGGAGGCGCTTGTCAGTGTCAAAGTTGAGAGTGCCCGATTCGCGTGTGAGGACAGATCAAAGCACGTCCGGTCACGGTTTGCGCATCCGCAACGCCACGCGCACCGCGGAGAGTTCCTTGCGCTTGGCTGCGCCAACCTTCGGATAGCTCAGATCGAGAGACTTCAGGGCATCCACGATCACCTCGGCGACGACGACGCGAGTGAACCATTTGTGGTCGGCGGGCACGACGTGCCAGGGGGCGCAATCGGTGGCGGTGTGGCGAATCATGTCCTCGTAGGCGCGCATGTAGGCGCCCCACCTCTGGCGCTCGCGGAGGTCGTCGGGGGAGAACTTCCAGTTTTTCTCTGGCAGTTCAAGGCGGCGGAGCAGGCGCTGGCGCTGCTCCTGTTTGGAGACATGGAGGAAGAATTTGCGCACGAGGATGCCGTTGCGCGTGATGAAGCGCTCGAAGGCATTGATGTCTTCGAAGCGCTCGCGCCAGATGTCTTTGGTGACGAGGGCGGGAGGCAGCTTTTGGCGGGCGAGCAGGTCGGGACGGACGCGCACGACAAGGACCTCCTCGTAGTAGGAGCGGTTGAAGATGCCGATACGGCCACGTTCAGGGAGGCACTTGGTGGTGCGCCAGAGGAAGTCATGGTCCAGCTCTTCCGCCGAGGGGGCTTTAAACGGGAAGACCTGGCAGCCCTGGGGATTGACGCCGGACATGACGTGCTTGATGGTGCCATCTTTGCCGGCGGCGTCCATGGCCTGGAAGATGAGCAGCAGGGCCCACTGGTCCTGGGCGTAGAGCTTATCCTGCAGTTCGCGGAGGCGGGCGATGCCGTCTTCCAGCCATTCCTGGGCACGGTCTTTGGATTTGATCTTCCAGGTGTCGGCCGGGCTGATGTCGGCCAGACGAAACTTCTTATCATCGGCGATGCGATAGCGTTTAACCAACTCCGAGCTTTTCATAGTTTCCTTGATCAGTTTTCCGAGCCGAGGCAGCCCAAGGGCTGTGGCCGGGAACGGATAAAGCATAACGTGCGAACAAAGCGATGCCAACGCCAAATGGGGACGGCAGACGAATCTTCATGAGGCTTGTTTCTCGGAGAAGTATTCGCTCAAGCGAGCGGCCGCCTTCCCTCTTTGAGCTGGAAGGGTAAAACGGTCGCGGAGTTGGCGGGTAAGATATGATGGAAGGAAGCCCCGCCTGATTTCTGCGTGACGGGCAGGAGGCGGATGGCGTTGTGGAGCGAACTCTCAGCCTGGGGATGCCGGGGTAAGCTCGACAGCTCTGGCGGCAGGCTGTTTTCTGGCGCGTTCTGACGGTGGCAGGCGTGGAATGCGGACGGATTGGCCGCCACGCTACGCTCAGTCCAGGAACGCCGTCAACGGGCTGGTTGCGGCAGCCGTTTCCTGTTGCGCAGGCAATCCGGCCTCGAAGGCAGCGCGCCCGGCCTCGACCGCCATGCGGAAGGCGGCGGCCATCCGGTTTGGATCACTTGCCACAGCAATCGCCGTGTTGACCAGCACCGCGTCCGCCCCCAGCTCCATCGCCTCGCTCGCGTGACTCGGCGCGCCCAGTCCCGCATCCACCACCACCGGTACGACAGCCTGCTCAATGATGATGCGAATCTGGTCCCGGGTCTGAAGGCCGCGGTTGGACCCGATCGGCGCGCCCAGTGGCATGACTGTTGCCGTGCCGATGTCCTGCAATCTTTTCGCAAGGACCGGATCGGCGTTGATGTAAGGCAGCACCGCGAATCCCTCCTTCACGAGCGTCTCCGCGGCCTTGAGCGTTTCGACCGGGTCCGGCAGCAAATAGCGCGGGTCGGGATGGATCTCAAGCTTGACCCATTTGGGCAGCCCGGCCGCCGCCGCCAATCGGGCGAGGCGAACGGCCTCCTCGGCGTTCATTGCGCCGCTGGTATTGGGCAACACCAGAAACTTGTCGGGGCTTAGGAACTCCAGGATGTTCGCGAACGGGTCATTTCGCCCGCTCAAATCCGCCCGCCGCAACGCCACCGTCACCATCTCCGCGCCGCTGACCTCCGCGGCCTCGCGCATGGCTTCGGGCGAGCTGAACTTGCCCGTGCCGAGGATCAGGCGCGAGCGGAAGCTGCGCCCGGCGATGACTAATGGCTGGTTGGACAGAGACATCGCCGCCAATGTAGCCGCGCCTCGCAGGTGTTGTCGAGCAGGGGCCCAAGCGGGTCATTCACCCCCCGGCGACGATCTTCACAATTTCCAGCCGGTCACCCACCTTAAGCTGGCGCCGGACGAATTCCGACGGTGCCACCGCCTCGTTGTTATGCTCGACCACCACACTGCGCGGCAGGAGGTTTTGCGCGAGCAGGAAGTCCGCAATCGAGCACGGCAGTTGACATTCAATTCGCTTTCCATTTGCAATGACGAACGACGCATTCATGGCCGACGGCGTTGAGTTCGAGGCTGGGGGCTGGCTCATCTTGTTCCTATGCCGTCAGCGCCGCATCCCAATCCTTCCACACCGGCTCATAGCCGAGCCGACGAATACGGTCGGCGACCTCGGCCGGCGAGCGCTCGTCGGCGATCTCGAACTGGCCGGTGGCATGGCCGGCCCGGTTGCCCACTCCCGCCCACTCGCTGGCGCCGAGTCCGACAATCCGGCCTTGTTCAGTGTGGTGCAGCTTCTCCTTACCCGCGCCCGTGTAGCCGCCCGGCTCGGTGTGGCTGCCCGCGCTCATCAGCGTAATGCCGAGCGGGAGCAGCCCGTCGCGCAGCTTCGGCGACTCCCGGGTCGAAAGCACCAACCCGACATCGGGAAACATCAAGCGAAAGGCGCACAACAACTGCACCAGTTCCCGATCGCTCAGGTGCGTAAGCGGTTGGAATTCACCCGCGCACGGCCGCAGCCGCGGCAGGGAAATGGTGAGTTGCGTCTTCCAGCATTTGCGGAGCAGATATGCCGCATGGGCCGCGACGCTGATGGCCTCCAGCCGCCAATCACCCAGGCCATAGAGCGCGCCGATGCCCAGCCGCCGGAAGCCCGCGGCGCAGGCGCGCTCGGGCGTCTCCAATCGCCATGCGAAGTCCCGCTTGGGACCGGCCGTATGCATGGCGGCATAGACGTCGCGGTCGTAGGTCTCCTGATACACGACCAGACCATCCGCTCCGGCGCGCACGATCGGCCGGTAGGTCTCGGTTTCCATCGGGCCGACCTCAAGCGAGAGGCTCGGCACCTCCGCGTGCAGCAGCATCACGCATTGGGCCATGTAGTCCGCCGAGACGAACTTAGGATGCTCCCCCGCCACCAGCAGGATGTTGCGGAAGCCCTGCGCCAGCAATGCCCGCGCCTCGCGCCGCACCTCTTCGGGTGTCAGGGTCACTCGCAAGATGGGATTGTCCCGCGAGAACCCGCAATACTTGCAGGCATTGATGCACTCGTTCGAGAGATACAGGGGGGCAAACAGGCGCATGACCTTGCCAAAACGCTGCTGGGTTATCTGTCGCGACCGCCGCGACAGCTCTTCCAGGAGGTCCGCGCCCGCCGGCGAGATCAAGTGCGCAAAGTCCTCCAGCCCCAGCCTATCCCGCTCCAGGCTAGCTTGCGCCGCCGTCCTGGACGTCCGCAAAGCGCGTTCCGTCAACGCCGCCAGCGGCAGAGAGTTAAATTCCGTGACAAAGCTCACAAGCAGAACTTAGCAAAGGGCGGAGAGATGTCGAGCTGAGGGGCGGTGGCCGGCCTGTGGTTGGGCGCATCCAAGTCTTACGCAAAGGAACGCCCACATTTTTGTCTGTTCGAGGGTCATTTGCTCCATGCTGCGCCGCGGAACGCGCACCGACCCTTCGCCGGCACGCCTCCTCCGACTGTCTCAAAAGTGGACAGTGCGGCACGTTTGCAGGGGTTGGCTTTGGCTAGACCACGGTGTGAGCCCAGTGTGTATCCCATGGGGAGCGCTCCCCATGGGATACACACCGGGGTAGCGCCGGACTCGCATCGGTGCCTGACCGGTGTTCTGCGCGGAATCCAGCTGATCGCACTCGAACCGAAGGATATGCTGGCCCTGCCAAGGCAGGGAAACAGCGGCGATGGTTGTTTCGGCTCAGGGGCTGGTCGATGGCCGGGCCGGCGGCAGGAATGTTGCCGTTCCTGCAAGAAGCTGAAATGCGCTTGCCGTGACGGCGAGAGGAGGCAAGGCGCCCTTGCTTGCACGCACTGAATGAGCTACAAGAAGCGCGTCACAATGATCGCGCCTTCCTTCTCTCGCATCGCATTGCTCGCTACCACGCTGGCGCTGGCCGGCTGCGGAAAGCCCGAGGCACGCAAGCCCAGCGCGGCGCACCCTTTGCCAAAGTCTCCGCTCATCAGCAAGGGCGAGCCGGGCCGGATGGGGGGGCGTTTTGTGATCCCAGCCAGCGCCAGCCCGAAGACCTTTAACCCTTTGTTCGCGTTCGACGGCGCGTCCGACGGCATCATCCGGCTCCTCTTTGCCTCGCTGGCCAACCTGGACTGGGCGTCGCAGCAGCCCGGACCCGGCCTGGCCGAGTCTTGGTCTGTCGCTCCCGACCAGAAGACCTGGACCTTCAAGCTGCGCGCCGGCACTCGCTGGAGCGATGGCGAGCCGCTGACGGCGGATGATGTGGTCTTCACCTGGAACGAGATCATCTGTAACCGAGCGCTCAAGCAGACGACCCTGGATCCGTTCCGCATCAACGGCCGCGAGTTTGCGGTGACCAAAGTGGATGAGTACACGGTGCAGGTGGTGACGTCGGAAGTATTTGCGCCCTTTGTCGAGTTTTTCGGCGGCGTACCGGTGCTGCCCAAGCATGTCCTGGAGATAGCCGTAAAGGCCGAGGTGCTCCCGGCGGCCTACGGGCTGACCTCGAAACCTGACCGGATCGTCGGCTGTGGACCGTATCGGCTGAAAGAATTCCGATTGGGACAGTTCACCCTGCTCGAGCGCAACCCGGAGTACTGGGTGGCGGATCGGCAGGGAGCGCGGCTGCCGTATTTCGACGAGGTGATGTTCACCGTGCGCAGCGGCTCCGGCGGAGAGGCGGCCCTCTTCCTGTCCGGCAAAGGCGACGTCTTCGATGCAGTGCGCCCGCAGAATTACCCGGCGTTCAAGCAGGCATCCATGGACGGGCGTTTCCAACTCCTCGACCTCGGGCCGGGGGCGGACCGGGAGTTCGTCTGGTTTAATCAGAACACAGGGACCAATGCTGCCGGCAAGCCTTTCGTCAATCCGGTCAAGCTGAAGTGGTTCCGGGACAGGAAATTCCGGCAGGCGGTCTCGTGTGCGATCGACCGCGACCGGCTCGTGCGGGAGGCCTATGGCGGGCGGGCGCAGCCGGCTTATGGCTTTCTCTCGGCGGAGAACCAGAGATGGAACAACCCGGACATCCCGCGCTACGGGTATGATGTTGCCCGAGCGCGTGCCCTGCTGGCGGAAATCGGCATGCAGGACCGCAATGGCGACGGCGCGGTGGAGGACGCCGCCGGCAACCTGGTCGAGATTGAATTCTCCTCCAACCTGGGCAACCCGCTGCGCGAAAAGGCGGCCGTCCTGATCCAGGAGGACCTCAAACGCATCGGCCTCAAGCTCATCTATGTGCCGATGGAATACCGGGCGCTGCTGGATCGAATCAATGTCACCTTTGACTATGAATGCGCCCTGATGGGTTTGGGCGGCGGCGGCAGCGACCCCGTTTCACAGATGAACGTGCTTCGCTCCAGCGAGGAACTGCACCAATGGTTCCCATTCCAGAAGACGCCTTCGACCGCCTGGGAGGCCCACATTGACGCCCTGATGGACGCCCAGATGCGGACGCTGGATTTCGCGCAGCGCAAGAAAGCCTTCGACGAAGTGCAAGTGATCCTGGCCGAGGAACAGCCCATGATCTACACGGTCACGCCGTTTGTCGCTGGGGCGATCCGCGCAGGTGTGGGCAACCTGCGTCCTTCCGTTCTGAGCCCTAACCACCTGACCTGGAATCTGGAGGAGTTGTATTTCAAGGGGAAGTGAGAGGCGATTTTGGCCTTGCGCGGGAGACCGCCGGCTGCTTCATTAAGGGCAGTCCTGCGCATATGGCGGAATTGGCAGACGCGCTACTTTGAGGTGGTAGTGGAGTAATCCGTGCAGGTTCAAGTCCTGCTATGCGCACCATATTTTTGCTGGGAAAGTGAGGTTGGTGTTGACTTTCAGGAAAGATTTCTTTCATGAAAACCCCCGAAGGGTTCCCGAAGGTCATGGAGGAAGGTGGCATTACCGCCAAGATCTACCAAAGCCGCGTTCGCAATAAATACAATCTTTTCACCCTGGCCTTCTACATGGATGGCCAGTTCAACAAGGAGAACTTTGGGAGCCTCGACGACGCCATTGCACGGGGCAAAAAGGTCGTCCGGCAGTTGAAGGGCGGCGAGTTCGAGGGCGTGGTGATGACCAGCCAGCAGGTCAAATCCTTCTTCGCCTCGCTGAAAAATCTCGAGGGCACCGGGCTCAGCCTGGAGGCCGGCACGCAGGAGATCGCCGCGTGCTACGGGGTGCTGCGCGGAAAGGTGCCGCCGCTGGTGGCGTGCAAGGACTACGCGAGGCAGAACGACGAGACAGTGGTGCCCAGGACGGTCGAGCAGGTGGTAACGGAGTTCCTGGCCGCCAAGGAAGCCGGCTCTGCGACCCGCATCAAGGGCAAGGGGAAAACGGTCAGCGAGCGGTATCTCTATGACCTGCGCAAGAAGCTGGAGAAGGTGTCGGCGCACTTCAACGGGCTGTTAATCACGCTGGTGACGGCGGCGGAAATCAACCGGTTCGTGAGCGAGCTGCGGGGCGTTAGAGGCCGTCCAACCAAGAAGGGCAAAGCGGCAGCCGTGCCGAAACCGATCAGCGGGCGGACGAAGAATAATTACCTGCAGGTCATCAATGTGCTCCTGGAGTACGCGCGGAAGCAGAAGTATGTGCCGCGTCACTTCGCGGTCATGGACGAAGTGGACCAGTCCGAGGAATCGGATTTCGATATTGAGATTTTCACGGCGGAGGAGATTACCAAGATACTGGCGGCGGTGCGGAAGGATGCGTTGCCTGCGCTGGCAATTGGGGCGTTCGCCGGCATCCGAACGGCCGAGGTGTGCCGATTGGACTGGTCTGAGGTCAACCTGGACAAGGGGCTGATCGAGGTCAAGAAGGGGAAGGCGAAGACGCGCTCTCGGCGGCTGGTGCCGATTACGGAGAACCTGGCGCTGTTCCTGAAGGATGTGCCGGACAAGGACAGGAACGGGCCGGTGTGGCCGAACTCGGAGCCGTTCCTGTTCGACCTGATGCGGGACGCGGGGAAAGACAGCGGGGTGAAGTGGAAGCACAACGCGCTGCGGCACTCGTTCATTTCCTACCGCGTGGCGAAGATCAAGAATGTGAACGAAGTGGCGATGGAGGCCGGAAACAGCCCGGACATGATTTTCAAGCACTACCGGGAACTGGTGACGGAGAAAGAGGCGGATGCCTGGTTCGGGGTGACGCCGGAAGCGGTGAAAGCCGCCAAGGCGAAGATGGAGAGGGAGAGGGCGGCCAAGGTGGTGGAGTTGCCGAAGGTCATTGCGGCCTTCGTGAAGATGCTCCCCCGTCCGTCGGTGGTCCCAGCGGGTGAACGCCGATCCTCGAGGAACCAGTAGGCCCAGTCGTTGATTTCCACCTGGACCGTCAGGTCCACAAACTGTGCTGCACTACAAAGGAAAGGGAAAAGCAAAGACAGAACTAAACTGCAGTTACCGCTGCGACTTCGGAGAAAGGTATTTTTCATAGCGAGGCGCTGTCGATCAGGGTGAGAGATGGGAGGCAGCCGCCGGTGGCTCACGAATGCGGACAAAAGGAACCGGCTACTTCCCGTGGGCTCAATGCTCTTGGGCAGCTTCACTTTTGCTCCAGTCCGGAGTCGTGAATCGAGGCGTTGGTGGCGGATGAACCGGTGCCATTAGGTCTTGGCAAGACTCCCTTGGAGCCAAGACTTCGTTCATCTCCGCGCTTTTCGGAACCATACAGTGAGACCCTGCCCAACCATGAGGTGGAAGCATGAAAGTCTGGGCTGCTCGGCTCCCGCCGTGCCGAGAGGCTGGCCGCAAGCGCTCTCTGGGTCTCCCATTCCCGTTGCCTCTCCAGGTTACGCCGAAGCGTTTGGACTTCCGCCACTGCGAACCGCCCCACCACGGCGTCGTTGGTCAGCTTCTCCATGACAGGAATCAATATAGCAGGGTCAGCCTCGACGGCGCGCAGGGTGGTTAACGCCCCATATCGTTGGTTCCAGTGCTCGGTAGTGTCCTCCAAGATGGCCAAGAGATCGGGGGTGGCCGGATGCCCCGGCCGGCCCAGAGTCCTCAAGGCCCACATGGCTCGGTCCTTGCGGTCGAACTGGTATCCCCCGACCGGGAAGCGCCTGTACCACCACCTCGGCGCGAGACGAAACCAGGTGCGTTCCATCTTGTTTCCTGAGTGGAGCATTCTCTTGAGCGTTGGCACAGCCCTTTCTCCAAAAGCAAGCATAGCCAGGCTCACAGCCGGCCGGTTCGTCTCGAAGTCTCTGCTTGTGAGCCATTGTGTCACGCTTCGGCCGCAGAATGTGGGTTCGGCTTGGCGGCGGTTGCCGAGCCTGAGGCTCAGCACAACCAGGACCGCTCCAAGTAACAGCAGGCCGAGTGCAAGTAAAGCGTTGCGGCTTGTCATGGCCAGACTAGTGCTGCTCAATGTTGTGGGTCGGCGCGGTGTCTGTCACTGCTTCGGGCGCTTCATAATAACAATGATCTTCGCTTTGTTGTTTGCGTCTCCGGGCACCACCATGCTGGATACTACCGCGTAACCTTGGGTGCCAGCTTCATTGAGCTGCCGCGCCAACTCGGCTTGATCTTGTTCTAGCATGTCAAAGAAGTATAAGCCAACGGGGGGGAGACGGAAGCACGGATTCATGAGGAGGTAGAGTAGTAGAGCAGGGTCCTGCGCTAGAGGCAACTGAGCGCGTCCAATGGGCGCGGCATCAGCCACCGCGGCGGTTTGCCTCGAACATCTCGACGGGCATTGGGTGGGCGAGCTGCCAAACCATTTGGATAGGTCGCTCGGATTGGTGGCTCACCAGCTCTGCTGGGCCAAGGAACGTGTACGGGGAGGTGAGGCCGTCCACCTTCTTGCGTGAGCGAGCGAAGAACAGCATTGTGTAGCCCCGGTCTTTGTGGTGGATCAGGTTCTGGCCTTGCCCGCTGGATTGGCTTGTCTGCGCCTGGGTCTCCCAGTGCAGCAGCTCTCTGCTTATGGGATAGTCCTTATACATCGTGCTGGGCGAGAACTCCTTCTCAGTCTTCTGGAACGTGACCAGGGCCGCGATGGCCTTTATGCCGGGAAAGTGGAGCACCCCGACTCCTGTCACGCCGGCTGAGTCGAACGTTGCTCCTCCCAAGGCAGCTTTGATTTCGTCGCCACCGTAGGCCGCGTGCAGTTCGAGGCTGCACGGGAACGGCAAGGCAACAGGGGTGCTTCCAACGCGCGACTCATCGTCGGCCCAAGCCAGGATTTCTTCCCAGTCACGGAGAACGGTGGGGTTCCTCGCGAGACGGTGGAAGGATTCGTTGAGATTTGGGATACCGAGGGCGGGGCCCGGCTTACCCCATAAGCGGTAGTGGGTGACGATCGCGGAATCCCCGGCTTCGGCGACAGCCGCGGGCGTGTTACCTGCCCTGAGGTGGCCAGCAACCTTGCGGAGCCGGGCGATTTCGCGCGGGCCGGTTGTCTGGGCGGCATTGATCAGGCCGTCCTGCAACCGCCCAAGGTCGGGGTCTGTCGGTATATCAGCGAGACGCGCCGCTGCTTTCCACTGCGTCCAAGTGTTGCGGGTAAGCAAAGCTTCGGGCTCGTAATCGTGAAAGCGAACAAAGTTGCCGAATGTCAATGGCTGGTTGGCTTCTTGCTCGAAGGACTCCAGGCGATCGGGGACCTGGTTAGCGAGGTTTCGCAGGTTCTCACGGATGTTGGCGAGCACGTGTTCCCGCGCTACGCGGTCGAGCTGAATGCTGCAGCCGGCGGGAAGATGGGGAAAATCCATCTCCACCTCTCGCTGAATGTTAAAACGGCGCTTGGAAAGCAGGGCCTTCAGCTTGCGGTCGATTCGATAGCGCCGATGCGCCTGGCCTACGAAGTCCAGCACGGTAAGGCAATCTTTCTCTGGAGCGTGGCGGAGGCCCCGGCCAAGCTGTTGCAGGAAAACTGTCAGGCTTTCAGTGGGCCGCAGGAAGAGGACAGTGTTGACGTCGGGAACGTCCAGGCCTTCGCTGAGCACGTCCCGTGTGAACAGGAATCGGATTCCTCCGGCACGAAATTCATTGAGCAGTTTGGCCCGCTCGTCGGTTTCGGTTTCGCCAATAATCACCGCAGAGGTTATGCCCCGCTGATTGAACTGGTCGGCCATGAACTCGGCGTGTCGAATGGAGACGCAGAAGCCGATACCCCGGACGTGGTCGAGGTCGGGCTCGTAGCGCCGTAACGAGCTTACCACGACGTCCAAGCGTTGACGCGCGAGTTCATGGGCACCCGTGTAGACTCTTTCAAGCTGCGCGATGTCATATTTGCCGCTGCGCCAGAACTGCTCGCCGGCCAATGAGACGGGATCGGCCACGCCGAAGTAGTGGAACGGGCAAAGGAGCTTTTCTTCGAGGGCCTCGGGGAGACGAATTTCGGCAGCGAAGCGGTTTCCGAAATCGGCTGCCACGCTCGCGCCGTCCATGCGCTCCGGGGTGGCCGTCAGGCCCAGAAGGATCCGAGGGTGGAATTTCTCGAAGACTGCGCGATAGCTGGCGGCCGGACCGTGATGCACCTCGTCCACGATAATGAAGTCGTAGAAGTCAGCGCCGACTTGCTCCCACAGCCGGCGCGTTCCAAGCATGTCCACGGAGCAGAACAGATGGTCGAAGCGCGTTGCGACGTGCGGGCCGACCTGGAGGTCGCCGAAGTCTGGAATCCGGAGGACCAAACGAAATGTTCCTACGGCCTGTTCAAGAATTTCGCGCCTATGCGCGACGAACAAGAGGCGGGCCTGGCGATTCTGCTGCTGGTAAATCCGCTTGAAGTCAAAGGCGGCAACGACGGTTTTCCCTGTGCCCGTGGCGGCGACGATGAGGTTCCTCCATCGGTTGTGCACCGACCGCTCGGCTTCAAGGGCGTCGAGGATCCGCTCTTGGAACGGGTGCGGCGCCATGTCCACCATCACGGGTGAAAGGTCGGTTTTCTTTCGGGCGTGCTGGATCGCTTCCCGTAGCGTGGTTGGCTCCTCTGGATTGAAGGGGATGAACTCGCGGCTGTTCCAGTAAGTTTCGAATTCCGCGAGGAACTTCTCCAGGATATGCGGGAGATCCTGTGCTGTGATCTTGAGATTCCATTCCAGGCCGCTGGTCATCGCCGGCTGCGACATGTTTGCGGAGCCGATATAGGCTGTGGAATACCCGGTGTTTCGGTGGAAGTGATACGCCTTGGCATGGAGGCGCGTGCGCTCTGTGTCGTAAGAGACCCGAACCGAGACATTTGGCAAACGCGCCAGCCATTCCACCGCCTCTGAGTCCGAGGCTCCCATGTAGGATGTCGTGATGATGCGGACCCTGCCGCCGCGTGTGGTGAGTTCCTCGAAGGCTGGCATCAGCAGTCGTAGGCCCGACCACTTGATGAAGGAAACAAGCAGATCCGCTGAGTCGGCGGATTGCATTTCTTTCGCAAGCTCGTGCACGAGTTGTGGGTCGGTTGGGGAGCCGGTGAACAAGCTACTTTCGGCAAGCGCGGTCTCCGGTCGCGGCACTCGTCCTTCTGCGTAGTTGGGGGGTGTAATTTCGAGAAGGACGGGCTTTTCCGCTGGGATGAGACGCCTGTTGGCGAGGGACTGCGCCGGAGGTCTTCCACCTATTCGTTCGACAACCTCGTTGCATAGTCGCAATCGGGTTGCCGGGTCGGCCTCAAGACGGAGAGCCTTTTCCAAAAGCCTGGAAACGAAGGCCGCGTAGCGCGAGGGCTCTTCCTCCGGATCTAGTTTTCCGAAGACCGAGCGCAGTTCGGGGTGACTTTGCAGGATGGAACTCAGTTCCTCATCGAGCAATGCTTCGTAGATGCCTTGTGCCAGGTCTGCCACACCTCATTGCTGTCAAAGATCGGGCGGTTTCTCCAGGAAAAAGACGGAGGGCTGGTTTGGGCGGGCCGTGGGCTGACCGAAGTCGGGCACTCGCCGCGGGACCGAAGTCGGAAGGTTTTGGGGGCAGTGTAGCAGAGGGGGAGTGACAACCGTGGTCCCGGGGGTTAAAAATGTTGGGGCTGGATTTAACCGAGAATTGATGGCCTATGAAAAGCGTGTTGCGCGAGCGGTACACCCGGCCGCCGTCGGACCGGATGCGTCGGATTCACGAATGGATCAACAGCGGGAAGTATCCGAACGCGGTGACCATGGCGCGGGACCTGGAGGTCACCGACAGAACGGTGAAGCGGGACATCGAGTTCATGCGCGACCGCTATGGCCTGCCGATCGAATACAACGAGGAGCGCTACGGATATTACTATACGCAAAAGGTGGACCGGTTCCCGGTGGCGGCGATGACGGAAGCGGAGATGTTCGCGCTGCTGGTGGCCGACAAGGCCATCGCGCAATACCGCGGGACGCCGTTTCAGAGGCCGCTGCGGATGGCTTTCCGGAAGCTGACGGGGCAACTGGACGGGAAGGAGCGCTACTCGCTGGAGAACCTGGGGCTGGCGCTGTCGTTCCGGCCGCTCGCGCCGGAGGACGCGGACATGGAGGCGTTCCGGGTGATCACCAGGGCGCTGAAGGAGAGGCGGGCGCTGACGTTTGATTACCGGAACCTGGCGGCCAAGAACTGGCTGCGGCGTCATGTGCATCCCTACCACCTGGCGTGTATTGACAACCATTGGTACCTGTTCGCGCATGACGTGAACCGGAAGGCGATGCGGACGTTCGCCCTGACGCGACTCGCGCGGCCCCAGGTGACGGCCGAGGTATTTGAGAGGCCGAAGGACTTCAACCCGGACGCCTACCTGCGCGGGAGCCTGGCGGTGATGAAGGGCGACAAGGAGGAGGATGTGGTTATTGAGTTCGACGCCTGGGCGACGGACCTGGTGCGGGGCCGGCAGTGGCATTCGAGCCAGCAGATGACGGAGCGGCCGGGCGGTGGCTCGCGGATGCAGATGCGGCTGAACAGCCTGGAGGAGATCGAGCGATGGGTGTTGAGCTGGGGGACGCACGCGCGGGTGATTGGGCCGCCGGCGCTGCGGGAGCGGGTGAAAAAGACGGCGGCGGTGGTGGCGGGGCTGTATGGGGGAAAAGCTGAAACCTGAAACGCTGAAATTCTGAAATTGGGGAGTTCACAGAAGGACGCGAAGGACACGAAGGACTGAAAAGGGGGACACGGATGTGACCTACGGCAAAGTGGTGCGTGGGGCGTGGCACAAAAGCAGAAAGCAGAAAGCTGAGGGCTGCGAGCTTACCCCTGGCTACGGTCTTTGACCCCGCTGGGGTCATTGGGTTTGCGCCAGCCGTGCCCACGGCTGGCGGATTGGCTCGGGGGAGGGACCCAGGGGACACGAAGGACTGAAGGGGGGGACACGGATTCCCCGGATTGGGGCGGATAGGTGGCAGCCCATGGGCGATATCCCCCTGCGCAACCACTCAACTGAAACGATGGGCGCGGACTTTTTCCTCAGCTTTAACATCACGCCAGTCCCAGACCCGGCGGTGGTAGGGTCGCTGCTGGTGGACTTGCGCCGCGTGCCGGTGGTTGGCGCGCCTCAACGAGCCGACCATTGGGTGAGCCTGTGGACCGGCGGAACGGTCGGCTCGTTGCAGGTGGGCGCGCGTTACACGGTGACACTCCCGCCCGAGCTGCTGGGCAATCCCGCGGGCGCCACGGCCCGCTACGTCGTCACCACCTCGCAGCAGAGCTATAGCACGCAGGAACAGGAGGACGTGGACAACCCGGAGTTCTGGGACGACCCAGAGACGGTGCCAGGGGTCATCAAGGTTGACCCGGCCAGCATGCCGTCGGGGCTGGACTCCGCGCCGGATACGGGCCTCTACCAGGTCAGCGCGCCCGGCCAGTGCCGCCGGGGCGGTGACGGTGACCGTGATCAACCCGGGCCCCGTCAGCGCCAGCCGGAACAATGGCTTCTGTTACGGTGCGGCTGCGTTGACGCCGCCCGAGGTGCGCGGCGTCGAACCGTCGCTGGGGCCGATCGCCGGCGGAACGAGTGTCAATATTTCCGGCGCAAATCTCGTCACCGGCGCCACGCTGCAAATCGGGGGACAGGCTGCCGGCAACGTGGTCGTGGAATCGGCCAATAGCATCCAGGCCGTGACGCCCCCGGGCACGATCGGACCAGCCACCGTGCGCGTCACCAACCCCGACGGCCAGAGCGGCGAGTTGGCCGGCGGCTACAATTACGGCAGCCGTCCGCGTAATACGCCGAGTGATTGTAGTCGTGCGTGCACTCAAGCACCTTCCAATACTCAAAACCCTGCCGCCGCTCACGCGGGATGAAGTTCGAGCGGCCATGGCCGTCCACATGCCACTTGCCGATGTATCCCGTGTCGTAGCCTGCCGCGCGCAGCACCTTGCCGATTGTCACCGCCTCTGGATCAAGTGGCACGTCGTTCAGGAAGACGCCGTGCGTGAGCGGCCGCTGCCCGGTCAGCAGCGAAGCGCGCGTCGGGCAACAAACCGGCAGCCCGGAGACAGCGTTGACCAGGTGAACCCCCTCCCGCTGCAACTGGTCCAGGTGGGGCGTCTTGACGTCAGGGTTCCCCGCATACCCAAACGCCTCCGCCCGCCACTGGTCGGCGAGCATAAATAGAATGTTCGGCCGGCGGGAAGCAGCGCGACCTTCGACGTGGCCCCGCTCGATTGCGCCAGCCGCGCAAGCCAATCCCACTAGTCCGACGGAGATCCCGCACACCGGAAGCCTCTGTCTGGCGCCATTTATCCTAATTGCCGCCCACAGTTCGGAACCTATAGTGCCCCGACGCCACGGCGAGCACCACCCGCGCCCCTTCCGCGCGCAGGAACTTCACCCCCTGCGCCTGCGCCAGCGGCCTGCCGCTCTCCGTCACGCCCGCCGCGTCGCGCGCCGGCACATACACCGTCGCCGTCGTGTTCGCCGGGATGGTCACCTCCAGGTTGAACTGCCCGCCCTCGGCCTTCCATGCGCTGGCGATGCGGCCGCGGATGGAATCGTAGTGCGCGCGCACCCAATCAATCGGTTTCTGGTCCGGGTTGCTGCCCGGCGAGGGCGGCGTAGGCCGAATGATGATGCGCTGGTAGCCCACCCCATCCGACTGGATGCCCGCCAGTTGTGAGAACATCCACTCGCAAACCGCGCCGAAGGCGTAGTGCGAAAACGAGTTCATCTCCGCGTTCTGTTTGCCGCCGAATCCTTTGTCCTTGGTGTAGCTGTTCCAGCGTTCCCAGATGGTCGTCGCCCCCTGCTCGATCTCGTAGCCCCACGACGGATATTTCCGGCTCTGCAACAGCCGCACCGCCAAGTCCGATTGCCCGGTCGCCGACAGCACCGGCAGCAGCGGTCGCGTCCCCAGGAATCCCGTGCTCATCCGCCCGTCGTTGTCCTCGATCTTCTTCGCCAACCGCGCCCCCGCAGCCGCGCGGGAATTTTCCGGCAGCAGGTCCATGTAGAGCGCCAGCGCGTAGGCGGTCTGCGTGTCCACCGACAGCGCGCCGTCCGGCTTCATATACTTCCGGTTGAACGCGGCTTTGATCTTGGCCACCAACTCGCGGTACTCCGCCGCCTCCTTGCTCTTGCCGATGGCCTCGGCCATTTCGGCCATCAGCTTCGCCGAGTAGGCGAAGTAGGCGGTGTCTATATAATCAATGGGCGTCTTCTCATTCACCGACAGCCAGTCGCCCCACTCGTTGCCGTGGGCGACGCCGAGGAACTCCTTGCTCGCGCCCTTTCGCCAAGCAATAAACCGGGTCATCGGCTCCCAGCAACGCTCGATCACCCGCGTGTCACCGTAGGCCTGCCAGATCGTCCACGGGCAGATCACCCCCGCGTCGCACCACGCCGTCCCGAAATCCCACCCGTGCTGGAACGGGTACGGCGCGTAGCCCGGGAAGGCCCCGCTCGGCCGCTGCGATTCCATCAGCTCCCGCAGCCACTTGGTGTAGAACGCCGCCACGTCCGCGTTATACACCGCCGTCCCCACATACGCCTGCGCGTCCCCCGTCCATCCGAACCGCTCGTCCCGCTGCGGGCAATCCGTCGGCAGGTCCAGGAAGTTCGCCCGCTGCGTCCACACCACGTTCTTGAACAGCCGGTTCACCATCGGGTCCGAGCACTCGAACCCGCTCGTCAGCGGCGTGTCCGAATGCAGCACAATGCCCGTAATCGCGTCCAGTCCCGGCTCGCCCGGGTAACCCGTCAGCTCCACATACTGGAACCCGTGGAACGTAAACCGCGGCACATACGTCTCCCCCGCGGGGTCGCCGCGCAACACGTAGTAGTCCGTCGCCCGCGCCTTGCGCAGATTCTCCGTCATCAACTGCCCATCCGGATGCAACATCTCGCCGTAGCGCAGCCGCACCCGTGTCCCCGCCGGCCCCTTCACCTTCAGCCGCACCACGCCCGCGAAGTTCTGCCCCAGGTTGAAAATCTGCACGCCATTGGTCGGCGAAGTCATCCCCGCCGGCTTGAGCTCCTCCGTCGCCCGCACTGGCACGCCCGGAAACGCCTCCAGCTTCGGCGGCCGCTTGAATCCCAAATCCACCTCGCGCCCCTCGATCTTCGGCCCCTTGCCGTCCGCCGCGGGATTCCGGAACTCGTAGAACTTCGCCTTCGCCGGCCCGTTCTCCTCCGCGCGAATGGCCGCCTCCCACTTGCTGTCGTCGAATCCCGCCGTCGCCCAGCCCTTCATCTCCTGCCGCGCGTCATAGCTCTCGCCCATCAGGAAATCCGCCTCCTGCGCCGGCCCCGCGCCGGTCACCTTCCACGACCCATCCGTCGCCACCGTCTCGCGCGACCCGTCCGCATACTCGATTTCGAGCTGCGCCATCAGGGCTGGTGTCTTGCCGTAAGTGGAACGGCCGATCGCCTCCGTCCCGATCCCCGTCAGCAGCCCGAATCCGATGTATCCGGAATACCACCCGTCCGCCACCCATGCCCCCAGCGCGTTGGCCCCGCGCCGCACCAGCCCCGTCACGTCATACGTGTTGTAGTAGGCCCGCTGGTGATAATCGCACCAGCCCGGAGCAAACCACTCATCCCCCACACGCCGGCCGTTCAGATGCAATTCATAGATGCCCAGCGCCGTCGCGTAAATCGTCGCCCGGCGCACTTCGCGGGAGGCGGCGAACTCCTTCCGATACTGCCGCGCCGCCGGCAAATACAGCGGCTCCTTGAACTTGTGCACCGGCGCCTTGTCCCGGAAGCTGATATACTCCGCCTGCCAATCCTTTGCCTTCAAAAGCCCCATGGACCACCGCGCCGGCTCGCTCCATTCCGACGCCTTGCCGTCCTTGTCCCACACCTTCACCTTCCAATAACACCGCTGCCGCGAACTCAGCCTTTTGCCGTCATAGACGACCCCCACTGTCTCGCTGCTCTTCACCTTGCCGCTGTCCCACAAATCCCCCCGCCCCTTCGCCAGCCGCGCCTCATCGCTCGCCACCAGCACCCGGCAAGCCGTCTGCCGCTGCCCCCGTTCGCCCGATTCCACGATCCAGCTCAGCCGCGGCCGCAACTCATCCAATCCCAGCGGATTCGCCAAGTACTCGCAACGTAGCTGCGTTGGCGTCAGGCCGGGGCTCGCCGCCAATGCCCCAACCGCCCACAAACTACACCCGATCACCGCTGCCCACCTCATAAGCTGCATGCCAACTCCAGCGTTGTTAGGGACGCGCGGCCCGCGCGTTCGCCCCCTCTCCCCTTCGGAAGGCGGAGCATTGCCCACATCTTGGCCTGCATTCTCGGCCAACCCCGAAGGGATTGGGTCTCTGAGTCCAGGGTTGGCCCGCCAAGGGAAACAGGGGGGCGGTCCTACCCTGGGATAAGCGCCCACATCACGCACCAACCCTGAAAGGGTTGTAGCCTCTCGCTCCGGCGGCCGACGCCAGTGCCGCAACCCCTTCAGGGTTGAGGAATCCTGCAACGACCAACCCAGGGTAGCTCGTTCCTCGCAACCCTGGGCTGAAGGATAGAATCCCTTCGGGATTCGGCCCTCGCGGGCCGAAAGATGTGGGTAATGCTCAGCTTCCGATGGCGAGAGGGTCGGGGTGAGGGGACCCCGCGATTCCACAAAAGCGCACGTACTTGCCTTGGCACGCAACACAACCCAACCATCTCTAAGCACATTCATCATAAGCATCATCCAGGTTCTTCTTCGTCCGGCAGCAGCCATCCCACGCAGCGCGCGCAGTGCCCGGCTTCGCCGCACATTATCCGGACAGCCCCCGGCTTCCGCAAGCGCAACCAACCCGCCGCGACGCCGGCGGGCGCATCTCAATTTCTTGCAGGGGCGCGGACATGCCTGTCCGCCCAGAGCCCCGCTGACCTCGAAGCGGACAGGAATGTCCGCGCTCCATCCCCACCGTTGCAGGAAAGTGAGATGCGCCGCAACGCCGGAGGAATTACCTCCAGGCAACCGGGAGCGTGACCGGGGACGGCATCGTGACCGCGGGATAACCTTTGAAGAAGCGCCGGGCGGGATCGTCGGCGAGGCCGCGCACGGTTGCCTGGGTCGGACGATCAGTTACCTGAAGGTTCACCAGGTTGCCATCCACCTTTGCGGACAGCACGCGGCCCGGTGTGACTGCATAATTCGTGGAGGCGGCCGCGGTCGCCGCGTTTAGCCGCTTATTGAAGACAAGGGTGATGGTGTTGGTGGCACCTACGGCCCGAACGGGGTGGGGCGGGGCCTCGTAGATGTTCCGGGAGAGGTGATACTCGTACGCGACAACCCCCGCGAACCCGGCGCGGCGCGCTGCTGCCTGGCATTGCGACAGCCACGCAACGCCCCGGCGACATTGCTCGTTCGAGCCGATGTCGGTTTGCACTTGGATGGGCACGCTCGAAACGGCGGCTACGGCCTTCACGAACGGCCGGTATTCCTCGACGTAAGCAGGCGCCAAATCCGCCCGGGTCCAGTCCGGCCAATCCGTTTGGATGACATACAGGTCCGGCCGCACCGTTCGGACCAGCAGCGCGCCGTCAATGCCCTCCCACTCTCTGATCTTCGCGACGCCGTCGGGAACCGCGTCGGCGATGCCCCACACGGCGACGGGCAACCGCGGGAAGTTCAGCCGCACCCCCTCCGCGCCGTTCACAATGTCGTCCAGAAAGGCCGTCACACTCGCGGCGCGGAATTGGATCCACTGCTCATAAAGGTGCGGGTCTTTGCGGTAGTAATCGGCCGCCTCGGCATGGGTGAAGTCGGGCGGGGTCCTGGCGGCGGGGTTCGCCCGCAAAAATGCGGCGCGGCAATGACCACAGAGGCACCCGTAAAGCGGGCTGGCGGGTCCATTGTAGGCGGGCCAGAAGGACTCCATGATTTCAAAGCCGTCGAAGGGAATGCGCTTAAGCGTGGTGACGACCTGCTTCTTCTTCCACCGGCGATACTCCGGATGGTTCAGGCACAGGTACGTGAAGGACCCGGTGGTAGCAGCCCCGTCCTTCAAGCGCATCTTCCAGCGTTCCCACCCGCGGGGCAGGTCGAGCGTGGAATAAACGCCATTGCCGAGGGTGGCATACGACACGTAGAGGCCAGCCGCATGGCAGGCTTCGACAAGATCCGGTTTGGCGGTGCTTTCCCGGACGACAATGTAGCGCGCGCTCTTGTAGCCGTTGGCTTTCAGCTCCTCCGCGATGCTGGCTGCGCTGCGATCGGTGTAGTAGGCGAAGCCGGGATCAACTTGGACGGATTGACTGAAGGGCGCGGTGTCCGCCGCACTTGCCGCAGTGCAGAGCCCCAACGAGGCAACGCCCGCCAGCCGCCGCGCCAGATGCAGGGGGTGCGCCCAGCCTCCTGGCGCCCGGGCGGGGCGGCAGGTGGTTCGAAGGCAGGAGCACGCCCAACGCACTCTGAATGCCCCTCGCACGATGTTCTCGGCCCAGGCGCGCAGGGCCTTGAGTTGACTGCAGGCAAAGGTCACTGGGCGCGCCTCACGATCGGTAGCAACATGTAACTTATGTAACCTTGTAACATTGTAACCCTGTAGCCTATTTACCTCTGCTCCTCTTCCTATCGTCGCTGGCGTCACCGGGGCACGCCGGAGCGCAGACTTCCAGTCGGCTTTGCGTGACGACAGAACCCCGTGGCCCGCTGTTATGTGCGAGCAGGCTAAGCGGACTGGAAGTCCGCGCTCCATCACTGGTAGAAGACGCGGTAGTAGCGCGGGGCGGCGCCGGCGGAAGTGTCGGTCTGGAAAGCGCTGTCACCGGGGGCCGGCTGCGTGCCGACCGGCTGCCACGTACCTGTGGTAAGGTCCGTGCGGCACTGCAACGTGTAGTTCGTTCCCGGAATCGTGTTGGTGTAATAGACGGTGGCCGTGCCGACGGCGCGGGTGATGGAGGTGATTCGTGGGCGGGGCCCGAGAATCAGCAGGCCCCACACCCCATCCGCCACATAGGCGTAGTTCCCGCTCACCGCCACGCCCCAGGCACCCCCGCTGGTGTCGTAGCCGCCCACCCGCTGCGGGTTGGTTGGGTTGCTCACGTCGATCACCTGCAGGCCCGCAACGTCATCCGCTACGCAGGCGTAGTTCCCGCTCACCGCCACACCAAAAGTACTCCCGCTAGTGTCGTAGCCGCCCACCCGCACAGGGTTGCCCGGATTGCTCACCTCGATCACCTGCAAGCCTGCATACCTATCCGCGACGTAGGCGTAGTTGCCGCTCACCGCCACGCCCTGGGCATAGCCGCTGGTATCGTAGCCGCCCACCCGCTGCGGGTTGGCCGGATTCCTCACGTCGATGACCTGCAAGCCCCACCCCCCGTCCGCCACATAGGCGTAGTTCCCGCTCACTACCACGCCGTAAGCAGTCCCGCTGGTGTTGTCGCCGCCCACCCGTTGCGGGTTGGCCGGGCTGCTCACGTCTAGCACCTGCAAGCCCGCCATGTAATCCGCCACGTAGGCGTGGTTCCCGCTCACCGCCACGCCATAGGCAGACCCGCCGGGGTTGTTTGTGCAGCCGCCCACCCGCTGCGGGTAGGCCGGATTACTCACGTCGATCACCTGCAAGCCCGCATAATCATCCGCCACGTACGCGTAGTTCCAACTCACCGCCACTCCAACGGCCCCCCCACTGGTGTCGTAGCCGCCCACCCGCTGCGGGTGGGCCGGATCGCTCACGTCAATCACCTGCAACCCCGAATCCCAGTCCGCCACGTAGGCGTAGTTCCCGCTCACCGCCACCCCCAAGGCAAACCGCTGCGGCCCGCCCGGCCATTGGCCGATCAAGTCCAGGTCCGCAGCGTGCGCCGGCCAAGCCAGCGCCAGGGCCAAGGCCACCAACCCCCAGTCGCACTTGGTTCTCGGGAACAACGCACATTGGTGGAGACCTTTCATGAGCGTTTCCTTTCCAACAGAAGCTACGGCAGGTAGGAGACGCGGTAATAGCGCGGGGCGGCGCCGACCAAGGTGTCGGTCTGGGAAGCGCTGTAACCGCCGGCCGGCTGCGTCCCGACCGGCGCCCAGTTGCCCGTGGTGAGGTTCGTCCGATACTCCAACGTGTAGTTCGTTCCCGGAATCGTGTTGGTGTAATAAACCGTCGCCGTGCCGGCTGCGCGGGTGACGGAGGTGATTCGCGGCGTGCGGGGCCCGAGAATCATCAGGCCCCAGGGTCCATCCGCCACGTAGGTGTAGTTCCCGCTCACCGCCACGCCCCGGGCATACCAGCTGGTGTCGCAGCCGCCCACCCGCTGCGGGTTAGCCGGATTGCTCACGTCGATCACCTGCAAGCCCGCACCGTAATCCGCCACATAGGCGTAGCTCCCGCTCACCGCCACGCTCTGGGCATTCCCGCTGGTATCGTAGCCGCCCACCCGTTGCGGGTTAGCTGGGTTGCTCACGTCTATCACCTGCAAGCCCGCAGTGGAATCCGCCACGTAGGCGTAGTCCCCGCTCACCGCCACGGACAAGGCAGTGCCGCTGGTGTCGTAGCGCCCCACGGGCACGCAGGTTGTCGGATTGCTCACGTCTATCACCCGCAAGCCCGCCCAGTCATCCGCCACGTAGGCATAGTTCCCGCTCACCGCCACGCCCCGGGCATACCCGCTGGTGTCCCAGCCGCCCACCCGCTGCGGGTTGGCCGGGTTGCTCACGTCGATCACCTGCAAGCCCGCACCGTAATCCGCCACGTAGGCGTAGCTCCCGCTCACCGCCAGGCCATGGGCCGCCCCGCTGGTGTTGGAGCCGCCCACCCACTGCGGGTTGGCCGGATTGCTCACGTCTATCACCTGCAGGCCCGCATCGTCATCCGCCACGTAGGCGTAGTTCCCGCTCACTGCCACGCCATGGGCCAAACCGCTGGTGTCGTAACCGCCCACCCGCTGCGGGCTGGCCGGATTGCCCACGTCCATCACCTGCAACCCCGCATCCCAGTCCGCCACGTAGGCGTAGTTCCCGCTCACTGCCAGGCCATAGGCAGTCCCGCTGGTGTAGTAGCCGCCCACTCGCTGCGGGTTGGCCGGATTGCTCACCTCGACCACCTGCAAGCCCGAACCCCCATCCGCCACGTAGGCGTGGTTCCCGCTCACTGCCAGGCCATAGGCAGTCCCGCTGGTGTCGTAGCCCCCCACCCGCTGCGGGTTAGACGGGTCGCTCACGTCTATCACCTGCAAGCCCGCACCCGCATCTGCCACGTAGGCGTAGTTCCCGCTCACCGCCACGCCCCGGACATACCCGCTACTGTCGTAGCCGCCCACTCGCTGCGGCTCGGCCGGATTGCTCACGTCAATCACCTGCAAGCCCGCACCCCCATCCGCCACGTAGGCGTAATTCCCGCTCACCGCCACGCCCTCGGCATCCCCGCTGGTGTCGTAGCCACCCACCCGCTGCGGGTTGGCCGGATTGCTGACGTCGATCACCTGCAAACCGGCAACGTCATCCGCCACGTAGGCGTAGTCCCCGCTCACCGCCACGCCCAAGGCCGACCCGCTGGTGTCGTAGCCACCCACCCGCTGCGGGTTGGCCGGATTGCTCACGTCTATCACTTGGAAGGATCCAACATAGTCGGACGCTGTCCGCCTTTGTCCATCCGCCACGTAGGCGTAGTTCCCGCTCACCGCCACGCTATAGGCATACCCGCTGGTGTCGTAGCCGCCCACCCGCTGGGGGTTGGCCGGATTGCTCACGTCTATCACCTGCAACCCCGCACCACCATCCGCCACGTAGGCATAGTTCCCGCTCGCCGCTACGCTGTAGGCAATCCCGCTGGTGTCGTAGCGACCCACCCGCTGGGGATTGGCCGGATTGCTCACGTCTATCACCTGTAAGCCCGCACCCTCATCCGCCACGTAGGCGTAGCTCCCGCTCACCGCCACGCCATAGACCTGTCCCCGCCACCAGCCCGGCCATTGGCCGATCACGCCCAGGTCCGCGCCCTGTGTCGGCCAGGCCAGCGCCAAGGCCAGTGTCACCAGCCCACACCCGCAGGTGGTTTTTGGGACCAGCAGCCAATGCTTGAGACGTTTCACGAGCGTTTCCTTTCCTTCACGGATCATACCAAAACGGGCTTGCGGTTGCACCCACAGCACACCTTAAACCCTCTTCTGTGAAATCTGTGTCATCTGTGGCCAAAACGTGCCCGCTCCCTCTCAGCACTGCGCGGGTGAGGGCGAATCTGCTTTCCGGCCCACCAGGCATGACGCGAGCTTATCGGCAGCACCGCCCGGATGTCAATAGGTAATTTGTGCCCGCCCGGCACGGCCAGGCCACATGCATCCACGCGCCGCCGGAGCGCGGACATTCCGGTCCGCCCCCCTTGCAGCAGGCCTGCTGTGACGGTGATGCCCCGGTGGCGTCACGGTGATATTGGCGTGATGTTACGGTGAGACCACGGTGGGACTACGGTCAGACTGCGGTGGTATTACGGTCGATTTCAGCCCTTCCGCCCCCGCCCTGTTTAACCCTTTTAACTCATTTGAACCACTTGACTCACCTTCCCCTCCTCAGGATCACCGGCGGCTGCGGCAGCGCCTTGCCCGACAGCTCCGTGGCGCTGACCCGCAGCTCCTGTGCCGTCGCGTCGCAGCGGAGGACCATCTCCGCCCCGCCGGTGATCAGCGGGAACTCCAGCCCGTTCTGTCCCGCCGGCTGAATCGCGTAGCGATGGGTGTGGCCGCAGATCAGCAGGTCCACTTTGCCCCGATTCAGCAGCGGCACCACGTGCTCCTGCAACCAGCGTGGGCGGATGAACTTGTCATTGGGCTCAGAGTTCGGCGGGATGTGCATGACGCAGACCCGGAACGGCGCTGCGCGAAACGCCGGCGCCTCGATCTCCCGCGCCAGCCACTCCACCTCCCGGCGCAGATACGGCTCGAAGTCCACCAGCCCGTAATACTCCTTGTCCCCGTCCGCCTTGTCCTCGCCTCCGTCCAACACGAGGAACATCACCGGCCCCTGCCGCAGCGTGTAGTAATACCGCCCCGACTCCGTCGGGAAATACTCCAGCAGCCGCCGCGCGAAGCTCCCCCGCGTGTCGTGGTTCCCCCGCACATACACCAGCGGAATGCGACTCGCGAATCTCCCCGCGCACGGGGCCGCCACGCACCGATACAACTGCGCCTCGTCCTTCACCGCCTCCACCATGTCCCCGTTCAGGAACACCGCGTCCACCTTGTCCCAGGCCACCGACGCCAGCGACGACGCCAGCAGTTCGACCTTCTCATGCCGGTCGTTCACCACCACGAACGACGTGGACGCCTTGCCCGCGTTGAACGTGGTAAACCCATGCTCCGGACTGACAACGGTCGTGCCATAGGTCACCTTATAAGGCCTGAATTCGCGAATCTCGCGCGAGAGGGCGCGGTAGCGATAGCGCGTGCCTGGCTCCAGGCCGGTGAGCGCCACGTTGTGGACGGTGCCATCGGCATCCACCAGGCCAAGGTGCGCCGGAAAGTTGGTGAGCCAATGCGGTGACAATTCAGGCCGGTATTCGACCCAGGAAACGCACTTGAGGCTGGTCGCCCAGGAGACGGTAATGCCCGTCTCAGAAGGGGCCTGAAGGAATGGCCCGTGGGTGATCGCCAGCTCGGCTTGGTTTTCGGCGCTTGCCAGCCGGCAAGCGGCGACTGTGGCGGCCACAAGGACGGCGCAGATACCAGAGGTCTTCGTGAGTGAAGGGGTCGGGGCCAACTTTGCCGGTTCAGTTTGACGACTCATAGATTAGCCAGTTGTTCAGCTCGCGCAGGGAAGCAATCTCACGGGTGATCTCGCAGTTGGCCGGACGGGGCTTGCGGCCGGGGTTATACCAACAGGCGTCAATGCCATACTGAAGCGCGCCCTGGATGTCCGAGACCCAGCCGTCGCCGATCATCAGCACTTCGCGCTTTCCGGGGTGCCCCAAGCGGGCGAAGGCCTTGTCAAAGAACTCCGGGGCCGGCTTCGCGGCGCCGATCTCCTCCGAGATGATGAGGTCGGAGATGTGGTGGCGGATAGCGGAGCGGGCCAAACGACCGCGCTGAACGACCGTCAGGCCGTTAGTCAGAATGGCTAGCCGATACTTCCTGTGCAGCGCCCCGAGCACCGCTTCCGCGTCCTCGATCAGCTCCGAGCAGTTGGCCAGGCACTCCAGGTAGCCAGCGCTGAGAGCTTCGGGCGAATGCGCTACCCGGATGGTTTCCAGTAACCTCTCGAAGCGGCGGACTTTCACCTCGCCGGGTTTGATTACGCCCATTTCCACGCCCTGCCACAGGGCCCCATTGATCTCCCGGTAAGTTGCCAGGTAGCCGGGCTCGAACGTGACGCCAATCCCTGCCAGGGCCTGTTCGAGCGCCACACGTTCGGCCCGCTCGTAATCGAAGAGCGTTCCGTCAGCGTCAAACAGCAACCAGCGATAAGGCGGCGCCTGGACCTGCGATCCCAGTGGGGCTGTACTGGCTACTGGGTTCATAGTTACTGTCCGAAGTTCGGAACAAGGTTCATGAACCCATTGAACAGCAGAAGCGCCGGTGAAACAAGCCACGAGCGCGGCAGCCGGATGGAATCGCCGATGCCGGTTTGCCGCCGCCAGCCGCAGACCGCCCTCAGGCAGTTCTCAAGGCACCGAGGGCTTGCGTATCGGCGGCGCGTGAATCGCTTCGCCGTGCACCGCGTGGGCGGCCTCCATCCACGCCTCGCTGAATGTCGGGTGAGCGTGGATCGTGCGGCCATGTTCGTGCGCGGTTAGCTCGGCACGGATAGCGGCAGTGGCTTCGGCAATCAGCTCCGTGGCATGCGGGCCGACGGCGGCGGCGCCAAGCAGCTGGCCGGTTGCGGCGTCGGCGATCCACTTCACAAAGCCGGTCGTTTCCCCCACGGCGAGGGCCCGGCCCAACCCGGCAAAGCGGAACTTGCCGGTCTTCACCGCCCGACCCTGCTTCCTGGCATCCGCCTCGCTGAGACCGACCGTGCCCACTTCGGGCGAAGTGAAGATGACATTGGGCACGGCCGTGTCGTGTTTGTGAGGCTTTGCCCTGACAGCGTTTTCGGCAGCGGCGATGCCCTGGGCGGTGGCGTAGTGGGCGAGTTGGATTTTGCCCGTCACGTCGCCGATGGCGAAGATGGTGGGAACGTTCGTGCGGCAGTAGTCGTCCGCCTCAATGAACCCGCGCTCCGTGATTTTCACCCCGGCATTCTCCGGCTTCAACCCATCAGTGACCGGTTTGCGGCCGATAGCGCTCAGGAGCAAGTCAGCCTTCAGCACCTCGTCACCGAAGCTGCCGGTTGCACCACTGGCGTTGGCGGCAATACTTTCGAGCGCTTTGCCGGTGAGGACACGGATGCCGAGGCTCTTCTCCATGTGAGCGCGCACTTCACGCCGCAGATCGGCGTCGAGCAGGAGCAGGATGTCTTCGAGCAACTCGACGATGGTCACCTTCACCCCGAGCATCGCGGCCATGCAGGCGAACTCGCACCCGATGAATCCCCCGCCAAGCACCAGCATGGATTCTGGCAGCCGGGTCAGGTCGAGAAAGCCGCGGCTTTCCACCACGCGCTCGTGCTTCGGGAGAAACGCGGGCATGACCGAGGTGGAGCCGGTGGCAATAATGACCTTTTTGGCTACGAGGATTTTGGGCTCGGCAGCCTGTCCGTTAGAACTGCTTCCAGAAACGGTGATGGTGTTGCGGTCCTTGAAGGAGGCGACGCCGGTGAACTGCCTCACGCCGTTGGCGGCCAGCAGTTGCCTGACGCCGCTCTGAAGCTGGCTGACGACCTTGTTCTTGTGTCCGATCATCACGGCATAATCCACCGACGCGCCTTTGACCGTGATGCCAAGGTTCCCGGCGTGCTTGATGTGGGCAAAGGTATCGGCGGTGGCAATAAGGGCCTTGGTGGGAATGCAGCCCCAGTTCAGGCACGTGCCGCCCAACTGCTCCTTCTCCACAATGGCGACCGACGCGCCCAGTTGAGCGGCGCGGATTGCAGCGGGGTAACCGCCGGGGCCGGCGCCGATGACTACGACATCAAATGTTTCCATAGTTAGCTTCCTTTCGTATCGAGATTTGCCTGAGCTTCGGTGATGAGCTGAATCAAATGGGCCTTCCGGCCGGGCGGCTGATCGGGCACCTGCCATAGCGCGTTGAGCGCGGCGGCTGCGTTGTCCGGCGATGGGAGTGTTTCAAGCGCGGCGGCGGCGCCCAAGGCGAACCGGCGGGGCGTGACGCCCGCATCCAGCGCCAGCCGCATGGTGCCGATCAGGCGGTCATCCCAGGAGAGCTTGCGCGGGGTGTCGCGGATGACGCGCTCGGTGCGGTCGCGAAGATAGGGATTGGTCATTCGCTCAAGCAGATCGTCCGCATAGGCCTGGTAGCCTGCCGGCGTGAATAATGGATCCAAACCCTTGTGCCGGGCAATCAACGCGGCTCCTGATTCATCCAGGAACGCATCCCGCGCGAGCTTCATCAGCGGCGGGTCGCCGGCCGCCTCAGACATGAAGCGGCAACCCTTGCGCGCGGCCAGATAACCCATCAGGGCGTGGACCGCGTTGTGGCCGTAGAGCTTGGCCTCCTCGAACGGGAGCAGATCGGGTTTCTCGATGAACGCTTCGATGCCCCGGCTGAAGCCGGGCAGCCGAATCTGCGTAATCAGGATGCGGTTGAATTCCTCCACCAGGAGCGCGCGGGGAGAACCCTCGACCAGGCAAGCCAGGCCTTCGGCCTGGATTTGCTCCGGCGCCGTAACCACTCCACTCATCTTGCCGATGACTGTGTTCAGAAACTGAACCAGGCGGGGCGCAGCGGCGCGAACAGGTGCATCAAGCCGCTCGTCGCACAGCCGCTGGAGGATTTCCGCGGCGTGATTGTGATTCTCGGCCGTATAGACGATGGCCAGGGGCAGGCTGTTCCGGGCAGCCTTCATTTGGATGGCTTCGGCGATCAGGCTGGCCACCGTCGGCGCACCGCGTTGGTAGAACTCGACGCTTGGCAGGGCGGTAGCGATTTCCGAGGCCCCGGCCAGCGCGTCCACCAATTCCCGCGCATCCGCCGGCACCGCCGGATTGAAGATCTCCACACCCCGCACTTCCTGAACGACAACGCCGCTGCGCGCGGCGATGTTGACGCGGAAACAGCCCCGGGCACGGCGAACCGCCGCGACCACCTCCGGGACGACTTCCGCCACCACCAGCCGCCCGAACTTGCCGGAGCGAAATGCTTCGTAGAGGAAAAGGCCGCCCTGGATGGCCCCGAACCCGAACCCGACAAACGTTCTTGGGATTGCCGCCATGAGCCGTCAGGTCGTCAGCAGCTTCCACAGTTCGAGATTCTCCAGCTTCTGCCTGATCCCGTTGACGAACCGCGCTGCCATGGCCCCGTCAATGATCCGGTGGTCGGACGACAACGTCATTTTCATGATCGAGCGAACCATCACCTTGTCGTCGCGCACGACGGGCGTCTTACGAGTGCTGGACACGGCCAGGATGGCGCTCTCGCCGGGGTTGATGATCGCGGTGAAGTTCTCCACGTCGAGCATGCCCATGTTCGAAATCGTGAAGGTGCTGCCGGTCATCTCATCGGGGGCGAGCTTGCCTGCCCGGGCCTTGTCGGCGAGCTCCTTTGCGCGCGCGTTGAGCTCGGCCAGCGTCAGTTCGTCCGCGTTGCGAATCGCCGGCACGACCAACCCTTGGTCCAGCGAGACCGCCAGGCCGAGGTGCACATGGCTGTTCCAGCGGATGGCCTTGCCGTCTGTCGCGCTGTTTACCTCCGGAAATTCCTTCAGCGTCAGAACGACCGCCTGCGCGATGAAGTCGGTGACCGTGTAGGGGGCGCCCTGCGCCTTGAGTTGGGCCCGGAACTTGACCAGGTCGGTCATGTCCACTTCAACGGTGACGAAGAAGTGCGGGGCCGTCACTACGCTTTGCGAGAGCCGTTGGGCAATGATCTGCCGCATCTTGCTCATCGGCTTTGGCTTCTCCGCCAAGGCGCGCTGCACGTCCGCGACGGTGATCCGGCCCGACTCTGCCGTGCCGTGGATCGCCAGCACATCAAGCTTCTCCTTCGCCGCGAGCTGCTTGGCTGCGGGTGAAATGCGGAGCCGGCGGTAGCCCTTCGCCTCCAGGTAAGCCTTCACGTCCTTCTCCACAACACGGCCGTTGGGACCGGAGCCCGTGATGCGCGACGGGTCAATGACGCAATCGCGCGCCAGGGCCGCGGCGCGGGGGCTGATGCGGAAGAGGGGCGGCGCCAGCGGTTGCGCGATCGGGTGAGGGACCGAGGGAGCGGTGGCGGGCTCCGGCGCGGGAGCGGTGGCGCTTGGAGTCGGCGCGCTGGGGACGGCGCTCCCTGCCGGCTGAGGCCTGGGCGCGGCAATGGGGGCGGGCGCGGTCACTGCGGGGATCGCCTCGCCGGGGCGGCCCAGGAAGCCGACTGTGCTTTGCACCGGCACATTGATCCCCGGTTGCACGACGATCTTCAGT
This sequence comes from Candidatus Paceibacterota bacterium, assembly GCA_035452965.1. Classification (NCBI taxonomy): domain Bacteria; kingdom Bacillati; phylum Minisyncoccota; species Minisyncoccota bacterium. Next base: position 138,504 of record DAOTCE010000009.1, read on the forward strand.
AGCGTGCCCTCCTCGAAGCTCTCCACCTCCATGACCGACTTGTCGGTCTCCACCGTAAAGAGGATATCGCCCTTAGCGACTTTATCGCCCTCCTTCTTGAGCCATTCGACGATGGCACTCTCTTCGGTCATCTGACCGAACTTGGGCATGATAATTGGAGTAGCCATGGGTCACCTCAGAGGATGGCGTTGGCGGCAGCGAGGATGTCATTGACGTTGGGCAGGAACGCCGCTTCAAGAATGTGCGACTGCGGCGCGATGCCGTTCCTGGCGCCCACGCGTTTGACGGGCGCATCGAGGTAGTCAAACGCCTCGTCCTGAATGGTGGAGGCAATCTCGCCCGTATAGCTGCCGATTTGAATGGCCTGGCTGGCGACCACGCAGCGGCCCGTTTTCTGCACTGAACGCAGGACGGTGTCCAGATCCAGCGGCACCAGGCTGCGCAGGTCAATCACCTCGGCGCTGACGCCGCGTTCCGCCTTGAGCTTGTCGGCGGCCTTGAGGCAATCGTGCACCAGCGGTCCCCAGGCGACCAGCGTGATGTCAGTGCCCGGGCGTTTCACGTCCGCGACGCCGAGCGGGACGAGATAATCGCCTTCTGGCACGGGCCCTTTCATGCCGTAGAGCGCCTGCGACTCGACAAACATGACCGGGTTGTTGTCGCGAATCGCCGATTTGAGCATGCCCTTCGCGTCGGCGGGTGTCGCCGGGTAAACCACATACAGCCCGGGAATGTGGCAGAACATGGATTCCAGCGTCTGCGAATGCTGCCCGCCGTAGCCCTTGCCAGCGCCCGCCGAGCAGCGGATCACCAGCGGCACCTCCGTCTGGGCGCCGCTCATATAACGCCATTTCGCAGCCTGGTTGCTGATCTGATCGGACGACATGAGAGCGAAGTCGAAGTACATCAGCTCGACGACGGGCCGCAGCCCGTTCATCGCCGCGCCGCAACCGGTGCCGCAGATGCAGGCCTCGCTGATGGGCGTGTTGAACACGCGGTCGCGCCCGAAGGCTTCGAGCAGACCCTTGGTGACTTTAAATGCCCCGCCGTAATCGGCCACGTCCTCGCCGTAAAACACCACCCGTTTGTCGCGGGCCATCTCCTGCACGAGCGCTTCCTTGAGGGCGTCCTTGTAGGTCAGCTCGCCGTTGACGCGCTTGATCTCGGGCAGCGGCCCGGCCAGCTCTATCTTCGCGAACTCGGGCGGCACGAGCTCGCATTTCGTGTCGGTGTACATGAAGGTCAGCACGTCCTGGGGCAGCGGGTCGGCGGCGGCGGCGGCGCGCTTGGCGGCGCGGGCGTTGCGCTCCACCACGCGCTTTTCTATGGCGGCGATGCCCTTGGCGTCCAGCACGCCGGTTTCGAGCAGTTCGTTCTTGTAGGATTGGATTGCGTCCATGGCTTTCCAGGCCGCCTCCTCTTCCTTCGTGCGATACTCGTTGCGCGGATCGCTGAGCGAGTGACCCCAATACCGGTAGCAGTCCACATCCAGAAACACCGGGCCTTTGCCTTCGCGGCAGAGTTTGGCAGCGCGCTTTACCGCGTCACGGACGGCCAGCACGTTCATGCCATTAACGACCTCCGAGTGCATGTTATTGTTGGCGAACCCGGCTGCGCGTCGTGCCATGCGGTCCACACCCATGACCTCGTCGTCACTGCGATGGGTCATGCCGTAGTGATTGTTGCAGACCAGAAAGACGATCGGCAGACCGCCTTTGCGGCCGTCGGCCAGGTGATTGGTGAACTGGGCCTGCGCGGCAAAGTTGAGCGATTCCAGCACGACGCCGTTGGCATAAGCGCCGTCGCCGGCGAAGCAGCAGACGACATTACCGCGTTCAAGGTAACGATTGGCCAGGGCCGCCCCCGTGGCGATCGGCACGCCGCCGCCCACGATGGCGTTGGCGCCGAGGTGGCCGACGGTGAAGTCCGCGATGTGCATCGAGCCGCCACGGCCACGGCAGTAGCCGTCGTCCTTGCCGAACAGCTCGCAGATGGTGCGGTAGACATGTTCCTCCAGCGCGGCCTGGACCAGGTCCTCGTGGTTCGCGGACGGGCAGTTGGGCGCGCGCTTGCGAAGCTGTTCCTCGCTCATCTGGCGAATGGCGACGGTACCCTTGGCGAGGCTCTCGCCGTGCCCGCGGTGCGTGCTGGTGATGTTGTCGGCCAACTGCAGCGCGCAGCAGGCGCCGGCGGCGGTGCCCTCCTGGCCGACCGAGACATGCGTCGGGCCGCGGTAGTTGAAGTCGCGGATCGGCTCGTAGGCGCCTGACCGGAGCTTGACGATCATCTCTTCCAGCTCCCGGATGACGAGCATATCCTCCAGGATCGCCGCCGCCTCGGCGGGGGTGATCGTTTTGGCCTTAAGCTCGGACGCCAGGTTGGCTTTGTAGCGATAGGCGCGAATCCGGCCGCAGTCAATTTCATACGGCGCGAACTTCGGCCGCGAATCGCTCAGGTAAGTGGGAGACTTCTTCATAAAGTATTTCTTTCTGCTCTAGGCACGCACCAGCTTGATGTTCTTCTTAATGAGTTCTTTCGCAAAGTCTTTGTCTATCTGCTTGTCGGTGATCAGCACGTGGACCTTCTCCCAGTGCCCGGCACTGGCGAAGGACACCTTGCCGGCCTTGCTGCTGTCGGCGAGGACGATGACCTGCCTCGCCTGGTCCTTGACCAGCCGCTTGGTGAAGGCCTCGCTCGGGTCGGTCGTCGTCAGACCTTCATTCAGCGCGAAGCCGATCGTCCCCATGAACGCTTTGTCCAGGTGCAATTCATGCAGCACCGGCCCGGTCAAAGGGCCCACCATCGTCTGGCTCAGCCGCCGCAACTCGCCGCCGATGACGATCAGCCGCGGGCCGCGCCCCGCCAGTTCGTGGGCGGCATACAGCGAATTAGTCACCACCGTCAGATTCGTTCGGTCCCGCAGCAGTCGCGCCAATTCCAGCACCGTGCTGCCGCCGTCCAGGTAAATCGTGTCGCCCGGCTCAATGAACCGCAGCGCGGCCTCGGCGATGCGCCGCTTCTCGCGGACCGCCAGCGACGTCTTGTCGGCGAACACCGGCTCGTCCAGCCGGCTCTCCACGCTGACCGCGCCGCCGTGCACCCGCCGGATGGCACCGCCGCGCTCCAACTGGTCGAGATCACGGCGCACCGTGGCCGGCGACACCTTGAGCCGGCGGCACAGGTCCTCGACGCGGATCACGCCGCTATCACGGATCAGCGCGCGGAGGTGGTCCCACCGCTGCGGCGCCAACGCTTTCTGGTCTGAATCGGCCATGGCTCAGTCTGATCGAATATGAGCGATTATAGCGTTAATGTGGTTGAAAGCAATCATAATATTGCATCCCTGCGACGAGCGACAATTAACCCCTCCTCGGGAGCGGAGGGGGAAGCGAGCGAAGCGTTGTTCAAGGCCGGCAGAGCCGGTCCGTCCTTCGGCTGCTTCAGCTTGGGGGCTTCGGGTCGAACCGGCGGATGATCACCTCGGCCAGGTCAATGTTCCCGGGTTGATGCAGGAGAAAGAGAACCATTTCGGCGACGTCTTCAGGATTGATCTTTGGCTGGCCTTCGAGGCGTTCGCCGAGGCGGGTGCCTTTGATGAAGTCGGTGTCCACGCCGCCGGGGCAAAGTGTGTGCACATGGATATTGTGGGGCTTGACCTCCACCGCCAGGCTGCGCCCGAAGCCAAGCAGACCGTGTTTGCTCGCGCAATAAGCGGATTGCTGGGGATACCCCTGTGTGCTCGCGGTGCTGGCAATGTTGATGATCCGTCCCTGGCGGCGGGCAATCATGCCCGGCAACACCTCCCGCGTCAGGAGGAACGGCGCCGTGAGGTTGACGCGCTGGACGCGTTCCCAGTCCGCCAATTGGATATCGGGCACCTGCTTCTCCAGGAAAGTTCCGGCGTTGTTGATGAGAAAGTCCACCGTGCCGAGCCGTGCGACCAGTTCGCGAGCCGCCGATGGGATTTCCTCCAGTTCCGCCAGGTCACACGCGACGAATTCTCCAGCAACATCGGGCTTGGAGCGTGAAAGCAGGCCGAGCCGAACCCCTTCCCGGGCGAGAGCCCTGGCGATGGCCAGGCCGATGCCGCGGCTGGCGCCGGTGATGATGGCGATCATGCCGCGCAGTGGGATCACATCTTCAACGCGCGCTGCCGATAGGCTTCGTCCGGCCGGCCGGCGATTCGCTGGACATGCTGCTCGGTAAAGAAGACCGGGCCGCCCATCGCCGCCGCGCCCGCAAAGACTTTGGCGGCCTTCTCGGCGATCAACATAGCGGCGAGGACCGATTGCCAGCTTGCGCCCAGGGTGATGACGCCGTGGTTCTGCATCAGGATGACCCGCGGCTGGCGCTGGTGTTTCTTGATGAATGCTTCGGTCTGGCGGCGAATGGCCTGGGCCAGCTTCAAGCCGGGATCAGTGTAAGGCACGAGCACCGAGGCGATGTTGCAGCAGACGATCTCGTCCGGGAACATCCGGTGCTCCGCGAAATCCCGCGCGCGGGGCGAGCAAAGGATCTGCAAGGCCGCTGTAGGATGGCCGTGGCCGACGAACTTGATGCCGGGCAGCGAAAGCAGCCAGGCGTGGAACACCGCTTCCACGGAAGGCTTCTTTGCCTTCTGATCCACGCGAGCCGCCATCAGGGCATCCTCAATCTGCTGGTCGGTGAGGCTCTCCTTGTCCAACAACGGCAGCAGCGCCGCCAGGCGGCACTCAACGACATCCTCCGTTTTCAGGGTGCCAAGGCAGGTGCCGCTGGCTTTGACGGCGAAAGTGTCGTCGCCAACCCGCGCGGAGGTGTTGCCCTCACCGAGGATGGCCAGACCGCGGTCCTCGCGGCCAATTTCACGGGAGAGGGTTAGCAAGTCCTGAGTAATGGGAGTTGGCATATATTCTAAAAGGCAACCAGTGAGTTAAATGAGTTGCAAGGGTTACAAGAAGTAAAGGGGTTAGTTCATCTCCTGGCCCCCCGTCACGCTCAGGGAGACGCCGGTGATATAGGAGGATTGGTCGGACGCGAGGAACACGACTGCGTTGCAGACATCATCGTAGCTGCAGCCGCGCCTCATTGGCACCTGGCTGACATAGGCACGACGGACGTCCTCCACGCTCTCGGCACCGGGAACCTTGCCAGCACGCAGGTACTGAACGAACAGGCCGTTATCCGGATGGGTCCACAGTGGTGAGTCCAGCAGGTTGCCGGGGCAAATGGCATTGCAACGGATGTTGAAGGGCGCCATTTCCAGTGCGACGCTCTGGGTGTGGCCGACGCTGCCAAACTTACTTGCCGCGTAGGCGGAGTTGGCCGCGCTGCCCTTCTTGCCGGACTTGGAGTTGATGTTGATGATAGCCCCGCCCCCCTGCCCTTTCATGACGCGGCAGGCATGCTTGGTGACGAGGAAATAGCCGAAGAGATTCACATTCATGACCGCCCGCCACTTCTCAGCATTGGCCTCGGCGATCGGCTCGGCGATCAGGATCGCCGCGTTGGCGACGACAATGTCCACCCGGCCAAACTCCTGCGCGGCACGGTCAAACAGCGCCCTCACGTCGGCTTCCTGCGTCACGTCCACTTTCATGCCGAGGACGCGCTGGCCGGTTTCTTTGGCAATGGCGGCAGCGGTGGCATCGGCTCCGGTTTCATTGACATCAGCGATGAGCACTTGGCAACCTTCGCGGGCGAGCCGTTGGGAGATAGCCTGGCCCAGCCCCTGGGCTCCGCCAGTGACAATAGCTGACTTGTTGTCGAGGTGCTTAGCCATCATCTCAAGTCTTGGGAGGTTGACTTACCAGCGCATCTTCTGCCTGTTTGTTCCAGCAGCCTTCCTGCAGAGGAAGCTTGTCAGCAAGCTCCGTCAACAATGTCACTTTCAGGCCATGGCATGACGGATAGACGAGGATCTTGCCCGGCACCAGATTTTTCTCCACCGCCCGGATGCCGTCTATTGCGCCGTCCAACCCGGACACGGCGGCGACCGAGAGGTTGGTGTCGAGCTGGCGCGCCAGCACCTTGGCCAGCACCAGCTTCATATCGTCGAGCGTCGAACCGCTGGTGCCAATGAAGTAGAGCTGCTTGGCGATATAGGCATCCAGGTCCAGCTCCGCGGTAACATTGGCCGGGATGCCGGCGAAGATGTTGATGATTGCGCGCTCAGCAGCCGACAACACAGCTTGCACCACCAGCGCCGGCACGGGTGCCATGAGGACGATGTAGTTGAACTGCTCAGCGAGCTTCTCCTTGGTCGGATTGTAGGTGCGAAGCGAGACGTTGTGCTTCCGGGCCAGCGACGCGGCCAGTTTCCGCAGCATCAGCAGGCGCTCATCGCTCAGGTCCCCGGCGAAGACCGTCACCCCGGGCACGCCCTGGCAAATGTCGCGAATGACATGCATCGTGCCCATAGGCCCGGCGGCACCAATGATGTTGATCTTGTCGCCGGCGCGGATCTCGCCAGAGGCGGGGATGAGGCTCATTGCCTCGGCCGGGTCTGAACCAGTCGTGCCGATGAGGCGAATGGCGCCGTAGTGCACACGGCCGACCTGCGACACCACCGGCCGGCCGAACTTGCCGCCGCACTGGACGATGTTGAAGAGGCCCCGCACCCCGACCTTCGGAAAGAGCCGGGCAACCGTCTCCGCGTTGGCCCCAAAATAGACCACGTCGTCAAAGCTGGCGTCTTTGAGGTCGCCGATCTCAGCCGCGGTTTTCCATGCGATGTCGGACGGTTTGCCGTAACGCGCAAAGAGGTTGTCCAACTGCTTCGGCGCGACCTTGGTTTCGCCCACGACCAGCATCTTGCCGTCGCTCTTCAGCTTCTGCCGTTGTTTGTCCACGTAAGCGTCCTCGACGCATGCCCACGGCTCGCACAACGCCAGGGCCGAAGCGGCGAACTCTTCGGGCACAGGAATGAGCATGGACTCGCCGTTGGGGGCGGTGACTACTCGCTCGTCCATCAGGACGTACTCCTGGAGCGCGCCCTCGAAATTGTAGCCGAAAGCGGAGACCGAGTTGACCGTCGGCAGCCAGCGGTAATCGGTTTGGACCAGGTAGCGGCCGCCGACCTTGTGGCGGGTCACCCCGGGGCCGACCTGCACGATGCGAACCACCGTTTCGTGGCCTGGCACAGTCGGCTTGGTATCGGGCACGTAGTTCGGCATCTCCGCCAGCGTCTGCGGATCAATGCCGCTGGCCACTGGGGATTTGCGCGCGTGGCCGGAGAATTGTTTGAGCAGCTTCAGGTCGGAGAAGCACAAGCCGACGACCTCGACCCGCCCCAGCACCTGATGCGGGCCGGGCGCGGTAACGGGTTTTGACTCGTTAAGCCGCAACTGGTCCGGTCCGACCAGTTGCACAGCTCGCTGTTTCTGTGGAACACTCGTATTTGCCATAATTCTTCAGTTAGCTCTTGCCAAAATCTGGTCTGGGGTGGCTTCAGCGGTCAGACCGCTCAGCCGATCTTCGCGCGCCGGCCGCAGCTCGCGTCCCAGGCGCTCAAAGTAATCGTTCTTTGCCGCAACAGTAGTAAAAGTCTTCCGGGCCCACGGACTCAAGTAGCCAAGCCCGCCCTGCCGCTGCAGAACCGAATGCGCGTAGATAATGTGCGCGCCCCGCAGAAACGTCGGCACCAGTGGCGCGAGTTCCATCGTCCCGAAGGAATCCACGAACTTGTTGCCCGGTGAGTTCATTTCCGTGCCGACGACAATTGGGAAATGGTGGTGTTCCGCCATCTCGACCACGTCATAGAGGTTTTTGAGCTTTTGATCCTTCACGCCCGGCGTGTAGTTGCGGTCGGGAATAATGTTCAAAACTGCCGCACCGGAAGCGATGGCCGTGGCAAACAGTTCTTCGAGGCTCTTTTCGCCTTCGGTGGTGCCGTCCAGCCATGTCAGTGCAGGAATTGCCCCCGCATCCAGGACAAAGTGGTTCATGTCGGCCATCAATGGGAATGAGCCCTTGCCGGGCTGCACGTAACCGACGCCGCCTTTCTTCATCGTCCTGGCGCGAATCAGGTTCTGGAGCTTCGCGCCAGGAGGCGGGGCGTCGCCGAGTTTTTCCCGCCAGAACGCGGCGCGGCGCTCCATATCCGGGAACACCTGCGCGGCCTTGCGTTCAAAAGCCTCGCAAAGATGGCGCTCCGTGGCATTGCCCTTGGGCGTGAGCGGCACGACATCCTTTTCGTAGTCGAGTTCGACGGGCCGCATATAGACGTTCACCCGGCCGAGCATATCGCGCGTGCGTTGCGCGGCCGCCGCGCGCATCGCGGCCAGGAACGGGTGCTCGACTGCTCTGGCGAATCCCACCCCCATGTGATAGGCAATACCTGGCTCGCCTGGTGAATTGATGACACGGGTCGCGAATTCCGGCACGAACACGCGTGATTCCAGGCTCACACAAGTCTTAAGGTCCAAGAGTCGTCCAGCCTCGATAAATTCCTCCAAGGCATCAAGCACGTCGAAATCCACCACCCCCGCCACCCGCAATCCCGCCTTGCGCGCCAGCCAGGCATACTTCGACGGCGAATAGCCGTAGGCATTGTAGGAAAAGCACGTGTGCGCATGGAGGTTCACATCCGTGCCCGGCGCGGGCAGCGTGATCTTGCCCGCCTCAAACTCCCGCCACAGCGCCAACAACGCCTGCCTGCGCTCCGCCGGATTGCGGCTATCGAGCTGTTCTTCGAGTAACTCTGTCATGCCGGAGGCCCTTCAAACCGCATCGCCCAAGGGCGAGTAGACACTTCCTTCAAGCCACACCCTGGGATGGGTCTGGCTCAAACTAGCCTTTCGTTGACGCCGTTCGTTGACGACGCGGAGGAACGCTCTCATGAAGGTCGCGATACTAAGGGCGATCGGATCAAAATCAATCGCAAAAGCACCGGCGACCTGCGCCTGTTTCACACACGGACAAACCGCATCTTGTTGAGCCCACGCCAACAACTGAGATGTATGCCGTCAATCCTGGGTCTTTAGTGGCGCAATCCCTTAACACGGCCCCCTGTTCCTGGACCGCCTGGCCGCCCCGGTGCGGCAACGCTGTGACCCCCGTTATACCCCGGTGTGGTTCCCATGGGGGCCGACCCCCATGGGAACCACACCGGGGTCCCGCCGGATTTACACCGTCCAAACGCCGTTGCCGGCTTGGGGGCGGGCAGCTTGGTGAAGGCAGGGCAGTCGTCTGCACGCCGCTTCGATCCGCGCAGGGGATCGCAGCGTGCAAAAGTCTGGCTTGCCTCTTTCACTGCTGAGTGAGTCGGCTTCGCAACGCGTTAGCGATGCAGGCATCAATTGCTCTTGATAATTAGCTTTGGAAACAAATAATCCTCGCCCAACATCATGCACAATACAGTCACCAATCGAGCCGCCGACAATATCCGCATCCTATCCGCCGCCATGGTCGAAAAGGCCAAGTCCGGGCATCCGGGCGGGGCGATGGGCGGGGCCGATTTCATCAACATCCTGTTCACTGAATTCCTGCGCTACGATCCCTCAGATCCGACCTGGCACATGCGGGACCGGTTCTTCCTGGATCCGGGGCACATGTCGCCGATGCTCTACTCGGTGCTGGCGCTCAGCGGCAACTACACGCTCGATGAATTGAAGAACTTCCGGCAGTGGGGCAGCCCCACCCCCGGTCACCCCGAGTTGGAAGTCGGCCGCGGCGTGGAGAACACCTCCGGCCCGCTGGGCCAAGGCCACGCCAGTGCCGTCGGCGCCGCGATTGCCGAGCGGTTCCTGTGCGCGCGGTTTGGCGAATGGATGTCCCACAAGACCTTTGCCTTCATTTCCGACGGAGGAATCCAGGAAGAAATCTCGCAGGGCGCGGGCCGCATCGCCGGGTTCCTCGGCCTGAGCAACCTGATCATGTTCTTCGATTCCAACGACATCCAGCTCTCCACCAGCACCGACGCCGTTACCCATGAGGATACCGCCAAGAAGTATGAAGCCTGGGGCTGGCGCGTGACCACCATTGACGGCAATAATCCGGACCAGATTCGCGCCGCGCTGAATTGGGCGATCGCGGAAAAGGAGAAGCCCAGCCTGATCATCGGCAAGACCATCATGGGCAAGGGCGCGGTCAAGGCCGATGCCAGCAGCTTCGAGCGCCAGTGCGCCACGCACGGGATGCCACTGGGGGAAGCGGGCGCCTCATTTGAGAAGACGATCGCCAATCTGGGCGGCGATCCAGCGGCACCGTTCGCCATATTTCCTGAGGTAGCTGAACTCTACCAGCAGGCCAAAGCGCAAAAGGCGGCCGAAGCTAAGGCGCGCAAAGGAAAACAGCAGGAATGGGCCAAAGCCAATCCGGACCTGGCCAGGAAACTCGATCTCTTCCTGTCGGGCAAGTTGCCGCCCTTGGACTTCGAGGAAATCACCCACAAACCCGACATCGCTACCCGCGCCGCTTCGGGCTCGGTGCTGGGCTGGCTGGCCAGGAAAGTGGAAAACCTGATTGTTGCATCGGCGGATCTATCCAACAGCGACAAGACGGACGGCTTCTTGAAGCAGACCAGGCAGTTTACCAAGGGCGACTTCGGCGGGGCCTTCCTGCAGGCCGGGGTCAGCGAGTTGACGATGGCCGCGCTCTGCAACGGCATGGCGCTGCATGGAGGCGTCGTGGCTGCGTGTGGCACGTTCTTCGCGTTCAGCGACTACATGAAGCCCGCGGTTCGCCTGTCGGCGTTGATGGGGCTGCCGGTGAAGTTCATTTGGACCCACGACGCGTTCCGCGTGGGCGAGGACGGACCCACACATCAACCGGTGGAACAGGAAGCGCAAATCCGCCTGCTGGAACACCTCAAGAACCATAAGGGCCAAATGAGCCTCATGGCCCTGCGCCCGGCCGATGCAGCCGAAACGTCAGTGGCCTGGAAGATGGCGCTGGAGAACACCGGGACGCCCACGGCCTTGATCCTTTCCCGCCAGAACATCAAAGACGTGCCCGCCAAGGCGGGGTCCACTCGTTACCGGGATGCGTTGCAGGCAGGCAGGGGCGCCTACATTGCGCTCGACTGCAATGGAGTCCCGGATGTCGTGCTCGTCGCCAGCGGATCGGAAGTATCCACACTTATCGGCGGTGCTGAACAACTCACGGCGAAGAACGGTCTTAAGGTGCGCGTGGTATCGGTTATTTCGGAAGGCCTGTTCCGCCAGCAATCGCCGGAATACCAGTCGAGCGTGCTTCCGCCGCATTTGCCGACCTTTGGCCTAACCGCCGGTCTGCCTGTTACGCTGTTGGGCCTGGTCGGCCCCCGAGGCAGGACCTGGGGTCTTGATACCTTTGGATACTCTGCCCCCGCCAAGGTGCTCGATGAGAAGCTGGGCTTTACTCCCGCCAACGTCTGCACCCAGGTCGTGAAATATTTGGCCGACTATCAGAAAAGCGGGATTACTCCTGCGCTACCCTGACAGACTGTGCGGAGTCGCCTTGGCGTTACCGCGGGGTGAGCACCCCGAATTGAACTCGACACGCCAACCAATACAAGAAGCATGCCAACGGAAATCGATTCGGCGCTGGAACAGCTTCTCACCTACGAACGCCTCTCAAGCGAGGGAAAACTCGGCTACTGTCCGACTGAACATCCCAACAGCTTGCCCGCCTCGTACTGCTTTCCCGGTCAACGCAAGGGCGTGGTCTTGCGAGTCTGTTTCACCTCAGCACGCCCGGTTCGCTTTCGGTCAGGGATGCGACCATTCCAGCTGAACGCAACTTCAGCGACGCCAGCCTCTACATCCTGCTTTTCAACAGCAAAAATACGCTGATTTTACAGGGGTGCAAGCACTATTTTGCCCTGCACGTCATTTATCTTTTCCGACACGGGGGTTGCTCGGTTGTTACTCGGGCGTTGAAACTTTCGTTGAAGGTTTCGTTGAAGCCCTTCGATTGGGGGTTGGGAGTTGAGACGCGGCGAGCTGGGCTTCCGCCGGGGCTCGGTTCTCGGTAGAGCGGGAGGAGATGATCTTCCTGACCAACAACCTGGACTGGAGTGCGCAAACCATCGCCGAC